>JAFXJR010000012.1 GCA_017532145.1 Lachnospiraceae bacterium
ATACCAACCACAGCAACTCCAATAAGCAATATGAGCAGCAGGTACGAATTGCCAAGGAGGTAATGCACAGCAGAAAGCTTAATCCCGATATTCATCATCTGGTAAAAGGATTGATGATTGAAAGCTATATTGCAGGTGGATGTCAAAAGATTGGTGAAGGAGTATATGGAAAATCGATTACCGATCCTTGCTTAAACTGGGATGCCTCTGAAAGATTAATTTATGATTTGGCAGAATATGAATAATTTTGTAACTATTCAGTAGGTCTGCACACTTGCTGTGCTGACCGTATGAAAACGTAGTTGCAATGAGCAAAAATCCCATCGCCATAGGTGATTTTCATGGATTTTTGCATAGTAACTGTGAGGGTACTGAACAGTTACATAATTTTTAGCTTTATAGGAAAAGGGGACTTACTTGCGAATATCCGCTTTGGCTCAACGTTTCCTAAGAAAATAGAGAAGGGACTGTCACAAAATAAATTTTTTTGCGACAGCCCCTTTATCTATCAATCAGTCTATTCCCTTGACCAATCCCTCATACTTACATTCAAATCCACATCCCCTTCAATACCTGATACCCTGCCTGTAGCACTGTACTGCCAGATACTAAACTCATAAGGAAAATACAAGGAAGGCTGGTAATAGGCAAACCATTTTTCATATGCCTCTAACTGCTCCATGTCCAGCATCAGGAAGAAGGTTTTTAAATTTCCATAAATCATTGGCGTATATCCGGCCTCTTTAATCCTTTCACAAAAGGCAATACAGACTCTGGTCCAGTCCTGTTGACTCATCTTGGCCGTACGGGCTTTCTTATCCAATACTTCTTCCACATCCAATACAATAGGATAAGTAATGGGATAATTCCGTACATGTTCCAAAACAAAATCTGCTTCCTCTCTGGCTTCTTCTTCATTCAGAGCCTGTGTAAAAAAATAGACCCCCACATCCAATCCCTGTTCTAAGGCACCCTCTACATTTTTTTCATAAGCATCGTCCAATACCAGTTTACCTTCTCCATATCCTCGAATACCTAATCGGATAAAGGCATACTCCACTCCATCACCAGCTACCTTTGCCCAGTCAATCTCTGTCTGATATTTGGATACATCTATGCCCTTTTTAGAAACCACCTGTCCATTCTCCCAATATTCCAGTTCTCCCTGGTCGTTTTGGATAAACTGCTCCTTCACATAGGAATGGGGCTTAAGTCGGTCTGTAATAGGGAAAAAATGATATCTGCCCTCAGAAGCCACTACAATTTCCTTCTGAAAGATTTCCCGAAGCATAGCAAAGGTACCACTGCCATCTTCCATCCTTTCCCTAATCGTTTTGAGAACTTCTTCTTCCTTCTCCAAAGCTGCCTGCTGTGCGGCCTCCTTTACTGCCTGTTCTGCCCCCTGTGTCGCCTGTTCTGCCGCCTGTCTGGTCATTACTTCTACTTCCTCGGCAGTATAGGATGCTGCCATAAATGCTGCGGCTTCCACTGCCTCCCTGTGTAGCTTTTGATTCTGAAAAAAAAGAGCCAGACAGCCTGTCCATGCCATCAGAATAAACAAACACATGACTACCCATATCACGCCACTGCTTTTGTCATTCTTTTTTCTCGGTGACAGGGATTCTTTTTTCCTTCTGTGACCTCGTCTGATTTTTATGTTCCAGTCTTCTTCATTGTCTGCTGTTTCTGTATTTATTTTTATGTTTTGTTCTGTATTTTTTTCTGATTCTGTTTCTTTTTGTAATTCTGTTTCTTTTAGTCTTTCCATCCCTTTGTTATCTTTTATCATTATTTCATCCAATATCACAACATCAATGATAAAGCCAAATGACTATTGCAGTCATCAGCCTTTCGTTACTCTGTTATCCAGGCAGATATTCGTAATCTTGCAATCCGCCTCTCTCTTTGCCCGCTACTTAGTATTTTATAGCCTTTCTCCAAAATAACTCTTATATCCTTCTCCAAAAATTTCTGTAGCTCTTGTTACAATCATAAAAGCTTCTGCATCCTCATCCTTGACTACCTCCTCTACCCGAAAGGAAAGAGACTTCCGTACTACACACATAATAATATCCTTTTCTTTTCTGCTATAGGCTCCGGCTCCTCTTAGATAGGTTACTCCAATTTCCAGCTCCTCCAGCAGTCGCCCTGTAATTTGCTCAGGAAAATCACTGATAATATAGATAAGCTTTGCCTCATCCTTTCCATAGAGAACCAAATCCAGCATGGTGGAAGTTACTACCACAGCAATGCCTCCATAGAGTGCCAAATCAATTTTACCGAAGACCACAGCAGATAATCCTACAATGCAGACGTCTGTAATCAGATATAGGACACCTGTTTTTATATAAGGGAATTTCAGGCGTAAACATTTAATGATAATATCCATTCCACCGGTAGTGGATCCCTGTTTAAAGATAGTACCCATGGAAAGGGCAATCAGTACACTCCCTCCCAAGGCACCCAGTAAAACGTCTTCTGTGGCAGGTGAAAATCCGGCAAAAAACGTGGTAAAAAAGGAGGTCATAAGGGTAGCATAGAAAGTAGATACCATAAAACGGATTCCAAACTTCCATATGCCCAAACATAGAATAGGGATATTCAACAACATAATCAGCTTTCCGGTTTCGATAAAAAGAAGTCTGCTTAAGATAATCGCTACTCCGGTAACTCCTCCGGGAGCCAGACTACAAGGATCAATAAACAGACTGACTCCTGCACCATAAAGAGCTGATGCCAGTGTAATCATACTATAATCCAGTATTTTCTCTTTCAAAGGCTTCTGTTCCTCTCTTTTTTGTCCAAACTCCCGTTCTGCCTTTAATGCCTTGTTATCACTGGAAAATACTTCCATTGTCTATGCTCCCTTCCCGCCCCGGATTATCATCCTTCCGTTTCCTATTGGGTACAGGATTTCCTCTTATGCTTTTTTTATACATCAAATATTGGTTCTTACCACCTTTGGCTTATAGCCATGCTTATGCAGAGCATCGATAATCTCCTGCTTATGGGCTGTACCAAAGGCCTCCAGCGTAATTCGCAGCTCTACAGCAGCATTCCTGTTAATCGACACAAACTGGTTATGCTCCAGCTTGATTACATTTCCATTTTGTTTTGCCATAATGTCCGCCACATGACAAAGCTCTCCCGGCTTGTCCGGCAACAGAACCGATACGGTAAAAATTCTGTCTCTCAGAATAAGTCCCTGCTGTACCACAGAGGACATAGTAATCACATCCATGTTTCCCCCACTTAGGATAGATACAATCCGCTTATCCCTAATTTCCAGCTGCTTCAGTGCAGCCACAGTAAGTAAACCAGAATTTTCTACAACCATTTTGTGATTTTCTACCATATCCAAAAAGGCTACTACCAGTTCCTCATCTTCCACCGTAATAATATCATCCAGATTCTGGGACAGATAGGGGAAAATCCTGCTGCCCGGTGTCTTAACCGCAGTACCGTCTGCTATGGTATTCACACGCTCTAACGTAACCACCTTGCCCTGCTTCAAAGACTCCTGCATACAGTTTGCCCCAGCTGGCTCCACCCCAATTACCTTAATCTTAGGATTTAATAACTTGGCTAAAGTAGAAACTCCAGTAGCCAGACCGCCTCCACCGATGGGAACCAAAATATAATCCACTAAAGGAAGCTCTTTAAAAATCTCCATGGCAATGGTACCCTGCCCGGTAGCCACTGTCGGGTCGTCAAAGGGATGAATAAAGGTATAGCCGTGCTTTTCTGCCAGCTCATAAGCATAGGCACAGGATTCATCGTATACATCCCCATACAGAATCACCTCTGCTCCATAGCCCTTTGTTCGGTTTACCTTAATCAAAGGAGTAGTGGTAGGCATGACAATCACAGCCTTTACCCCATAGCTTTTAGCTGCATAAGCCACACCCTGAGCATGATTACCAGCAGAAGCCGTAATCAATCCCTTCTGCCTTTCTTCATCCGTTAAGGTACTCAGCTTATAGTAAGCCCCTCTTACCTTATATGCTCCTGTAAACTGCATATTTTCCGGCTTCAGATAAACCTTGTTGCCCGTCTGCTTGCTTAGATAATCACTAAATACCAGCTTGGTTTCCAGGATTACCTGCTTCACTACCTCGGAAGCTTCTTCAAATCTGTCCAGTGTCAGCATCTTGTCGTCCACATACATCACCCTGCCTTTCTTAGTCTTCTGCCTTTCTATCAAACAGAGCATTGACAAATTGCTCTGAATCAAATTTCTGTAAATCTTCTATAGTTTCTCCTACTCCAATATATTTTACCGGAATATTTAGTTCAGATTGAATAGCTACTGCAATACCGCCTTTAGCCGTTCCATCCATCTTTGTCAGAATAATCCCCGTCAGATCTGCTACCTCTCCAAAGTCTTTAGCCTGCTGCAGGGCATTCTGTCCGGTCGTTCCATCCAGTACGACCAGGTTTTCTCTATGAGCATGAGGGAACTCCTTATCAATAATCCGGTTTATCTTTTTTAGCTCCTCCATCAGATTCTTCTTATTATGCAGTCTGCCTGCTGTATCGCACAGCAACACATCCACATTTCTGGCTCTGGCTGCATTTACTGCATCAAAGATTACACTGGCAGGGTCGGAGCCTTCTGTTCCTCCGATGATATCCACACCGGCCCGGTTAGCCCATTCTGTCAATTGTTCACCTGCAGCTGCACGGAAGGTATCCGCTGCTGCCATCAAAACCTTTCTGCCCTGCCCCTTTAAAATGCCTGCCAGCTTTCCTACAGAGGTAGTCTTTCCCACTCCATTGACACCAATTACCAGAATTACTGACTGCCTGTTTTCAAATTCATAGGCAGTTTCCTCCACTCTCATCTGCTCCTTAATACTTTGAATCAGCAGTTCCTTACACTCGCCAGGCTCCCTGATATGCTTTTCCTTTACCTGCTCTCTCAGCTTTTCAATAATGGAGTTGGTGGCATTTACCCCAATATCCCCCATAATGAGTGTTTCCTCCAGTTCCTCATAAAATTCTTCATCAATAGCAGAAAAACCACTAAAAACGGAATCAATACTATTCACAATATTGTTTCTGGTTTTGGTCAGCCCCTCCTTCAGCCTGCTAAAAAACCCTTTCTTTCCTTCGCTCATAGCTCCTCCCTTTCATTTTATTCCTTATTTCTCCTGTTCCCTGTAGAGTCAAAGCGGATATTCGCAAGTAAGTTCCCTACTCCTAATTAGGACTTGGCATACTTGAAATGGGAGACTTACTTGCTTCGGTTAAGTTGACACTTACCAAAGTAGAAATTCCCTTTTCCTGCATGGTAATTCCATACAGTCGATCTGCTCTTTCCATCGTCCCCCTTCGATGAGTAATAACAATAAACTGAGTATCCTTTGTCAGCTTATGCAGATACTTGGCAAATCTCCCCACATTGCTTTCATCCAATGCAGCTTCGATTTCATCCAGCAGACAGAATGGAGACGGCTTCAGGTTCTGAATGGCAAATAACAAAGCAATAGCCGTCAATGCCTTCTCTCCTCCGGAAAGCTGCATCATATTCTGCAGCTTTTTTCCCGGTGGCTGGGCAATAATACGCACTCCGGCCTCCAGCAAATCTTCTTCCTCCATCAGTTCCAGCGTACCCTTACCTCCACCAAACAGTTCCTTAAATACCTTATCAAACTCTCTGGCTATTTCTCCAAACTTTTCCTGAAACTGCTTACGCATAGCTTCATCCAGTTCCTCAATAAGATGAAGCAAAGTTTTTTCTGCTTCCACCAAATCCTCATGCTGACCTTTTAAGAAGGTATATCTTTCCATTAGGTTTTTATAATCCTCAATGGCATTTACATTAACGTCTCCCAGCTTTTTAATCTGCTCCTTTACCTCCACAGATGCTCTTTTTATCGCCACTAAATCCTGCAGTTTTTCATCCCTTAAGCCGGCAGCAACAGACAGCGTGATTTCATACTCATCCCACATATAGTTAATCTGAGTTTCCATAGCCTCTTCCAGCTTTTCTCCCTGTACCTTCAGACGGTAAACCTCCTTATCCAAATCGCCCATCTGCTCTGCCAATTCTTCTCTTTCAACAAAGAACTGTTTTTGTCTGGCTGCAAGTGCCTCTTTAGTTTCTATATCGGCTTTCATCCGAACTTCTGCATCGGTTTGGGACGTATGGGAAGCCAGAATGGTCTGCTCTAATTGGGCAATCTTTTCCAGCTTTTGTTGAATCTCCGCCTTATTTTCCACCAATCCTTGCTGAATGGCTTCCTGTTCAACATAAAACCTCTCCAGTTCGCCCTGAATACGCTCTGCATTCTGTCGGTGAAACGCCTGCTGCTGCTGCATTCGTTCTGCCTCCAGCTCATGACTGGCCACCTTCTGCGACTGTAATCCTTCCTGGCTGCGTATCGCTTCCAGCTTCTGACGAAATCTCTCGTTTTCTTCTTCTTTTTCCGTTTCCAACAGCAGAGATTCTTCCAATTCCCTTTGAATGGCCGCTTTTTTATCCGTCATTTCCCGGATACTCTTTTCCATCTCCAGTTCTTCCTTTTTCAACTGGTCAAAACCATTCTCTGCCTCCTGCTTTCGTTCTCTGGCCTGAATTACATTTAAGCGAGCGGTGTTCTGTTGGATAAATTTCTCCTGCAGCCTGGCCTTCGTCTCCTCTAACTGACGGCGAACTATCGTTCGCTCCTTCTTCACTGTCTCTATCTGTTGCAGCAAATCATCCACCTGTTTCAGACAAAGATGAACCTTCTCCTTTAATTCATCTATTTCCCGCCTGCGTCCCAACAGATTGCTGCTGTTTTTAAAGGCACCTCCGCTGATGGCACCTCCAGGCACCAGTTGTTCTCCTTCCAGAGTAACAATGCGCAGACTGTAGCTATACTTTCTGGCAAGCTTTAAGGCATGATCCACATGGTCGACCACCAATACCCTTCCCAGCATAGATTTTGCCACATTCCTATATCGGTCTTCTACCTGCACCAGACTATCTGCCGTACCAACTACGCCCTCTTCTTTTAACGCACTGGTCTGTCGAAATTCCTGCGGCCGGGAAATACTGGTCAAGGGTAAAAAGGTAGCTCGGCCTGCCTTATGCTTTTTGAGAAACGCAATCATCCGTTTGGCTGTCTCTTCATCCTCAGTAACAATATTTTGGATGCTTCCTCCCAGAGCAGTTTCAATCGCTGTTTCATACTGCTTTTCTACCTGAATAATATCTGCGACTACACCGATAATTCCGGTTTCCTGCTCCCGGCATTCCATCACTCGCTTAACACTGCCACCGTATCCCTCATATCGCTCTGTCAGATTAGACAGGGCATCCAGCCGGGATTTTTCCTGATGATAGTTCACCTGTGCATCCCGAAAATGGGTATCTTTTTGAGAAATTTCCTTTTGCAGCAGCTCCAGCTTTTCCTCCTGGGAAGCCTGCACCTCCTTTAACCTGCCGATTTCTTCATTGATGCTTTCAAACTGCTCCTGCAGCTGCTGCATCGTTTCTTCCTGTTTCACCTCATCAGACTTTGCCCGCAGCAGTCGGGAAGTCAGTTCTGCCTTGCGGATTCTTATCTGCTCCAGCATAGTATCCAAACTGCCCATTTGGGATTTAATACCTGCCCTATGGTTCAATGCCTCAATAATAGCATTCTTTCCCGCCTCTATTCTCCTGCTCAGTTCCTCCATACTATCCTGCAGCTGTTGGAGTCGTTCTCTGGCTTCCTCTCTTTGCTTCTGGACATTAGATAACTGCTCATCCATCCGCTTCTTATCTGATAAAATGGATTCCTGCTCCCTCTGTCTGTCCTCCATCTCCTTTTGAAGTGCATCTTTCCTGGAGGTAAAATGGGATTCCCGTCCCCGGGCAGAGTTAATCTGTTCCTTTAAAACGTTGATTTCTCCCTCCAGTCTGCCCTTTAGCAGCCCCGAATCCGTCATCTGCGTTCTGGCTGTCTCAATCCGTTGCTCCAGTTGCTCTAGCTCCTCCTGAAGCTGTTCATAGCTGACCTTAATCTGCTCATACTTCTGGGAGGTTTCCTCCAAATCAGTATCGGCTATTCTCTGCTTTTGGATAATCTCCTCCATCTGCTCCTTCAGTCTTTTATTTTCCAACAGGAACAGGTTTACATCCAATGTCTTTAGCTCTTCCTTTTTCTTTAGATAAATCTTTGCTTTTTCCGACTGCTTTTCCAAAGGACCCGTCTGCTTTTCCAGCTCTGCCAAAATATCACTGACACGCAGTAGATTCTGCTTTTCCTCTTCCAGCTTTTTCTGGGCTGTATTTTTACGACGTTTAAACTTGACGATACCGGCAGCCTCATCGAAAAGCTCCCTTCTTTCCTCCGGCTTACCACTTAAAATCTTGTCAATCTGTCCCTGCCCAATAATGGAATAGCCTTCCTTACCAATACCTGTATCGTAAAACAGCTCATTTACATCCTTCAGACGACAGGGAGTTCCATTAATTAGATATTCACTCTCTCCTGAACGGTAAATCCTTCTGGCCACCGTTACCTCCTCATAATCAATAGAAAGGTGATGGTCTGCATTATCAAGGGTAATGGCTACATAGGCATAGCCCAGAGGCTTACGTAGCTCTGTTCCGGAGAAGATTACATCCTGCATAGAGGCACCTCTTAACTGTTTAATTCTCTGCTCTCCCAGTACCCAGCGAACAGCATCGGCCACATTACTTTTTCCGCTTCCATTAGGACCCACAATACAAGTAATACCATTGTGGAACTGAAAATGAATTTTATTGGCAAAGGACTTAAAGCCCTGTACCTCAATGCTTTTTAAATACATCGCTGCTTTCCTCCAGAAACCAGAAGAGCTTCATAGGCTGCCTGCTGCTCCGCAGCCTTTTTCGTCTTGCCGATTCCTCGTCCCAGTACCTGACCATTAATCATCACTTCTACTGCAAACTCCTTGGCATGATCCGGACCGCTTTCTCCTACCACCACATAATGTAAAGTCGCTCTGCTATCCTTCTGCACATATTCCTGCAGCAGTGTCTTACTGTCATAAAATAACTGCTTGTTCTCCAAATCAGAAAGAATAAACTGTCGGACAAACCTGACCGCATCCTTATATCCACCATCCAGATAGATAGCTCCAATCACAGCCTCCATTACATCAGAAATAATCGACTCTCTTCCTCTGCCGCCAGTAGCCTCCTCTCCCTTTCCTAACCGAATATATCCGGCCAAATCAATATCCCTGGCACAAAATGCCAGAGAGGGCGCACAAACCAATGTAGATCGTTTCTTTGTCAGCTCTCCTTCGCTTAAATCCGGGTATTCCTCATAGAGAAATTCACTGGAAGCCAGCTCTAAAACTGCATCTCCCAGAAACTCCAGTCTTTCATAATCCTTAATCTTATTGATTTTCTGCTCATTAGAAAAGGAGCTGTGAGTCAACGCCTGTTTTAACAGCATCCTGTCCTTAAAGCAATATCCAATTCTATGTTCTAATTCATCCAGGGAATTTTCCATCCACATCACTTTACCTCTTTAAACATCGAAAAAGCCCTTGAAAAAGGGCTTTCGATTACTTTACCTTCTGGTTACTGATTTACGGCATTTTTAATCAGTTCTACCGCTTCTTCCACTGTATTAATCTTTTCTGCATCTTCTGCGGGAATTTCAATATCAAATACCTCCTCAATTCCCATAATAATCTGGAATACATCCAGAGAATCTGCTCCCAAGTCATCGGTAAAGGTAGTCTCCATAGAGATTTCCTCCGGATCCACATTCAATACCTCAGCAATCACTTGTTTTAACTTTTCAAATTCCATCTTAACACCCTCTCATTCTTCAACAGTAATTTTTTTCTTTTATTTGTAACTGTTCAGTACCCTCACAGTTACGATGCAAAAATCCATGCAAATCACCTATGGCGATGGGATTTTTGCCTGTTGCCATTACGTTTTCCTACGGTCAGCACAGCAAGTGTGCAGACCTACTGAATAGTTACTTTTATTTTATCATTAATCTTCTGCTCCTTAAATCGGATACATTGGAGAATAGAATTTTTAATCTCTATTGCCTTAGAGCTTCCATGAGTCTTTACCACCAGACCCTTCAATCCTAACAGGGGGGCACCTCCATACTCCTCTAACTGGAAGGATTTTAGTGTTTCCTTTAATGCCGGCTTTACCAGCATGGCACCTATCTTGCTTCTCAGGGAAGACAGCATTCCTGTCTTTACTTTATGAATCAGGGTACTGCCTACGCCTTCATACAGTTTTAAAATTACGTTACCCACGAATGCTTCACACACAATGACGTCTGCCGCTCCTGCAGGAATATCCCTGGCTTCAATGCTTCCTGTAAAATTAATGTCATGACAGGCTTTTAACAGGGGGAAGGTTTCTTTTACCAAAGCATTTCCCTTCTCCTCCTCTGCTCCAATATTGACGATGGCTACCCTGGGTCTTTTGATCCCCATTACATGCTCCATATAGACACTGCCCATACGGGCAAACTGTACCAGATGGGAAGGTCGGGCATCCACATTGGCTCCACAATCCACCAATAGAGAAACTCCCTTTTCTGTAGGAATCAAAGGAGCTAATGGAGTCCTCTCTACTCCCTTTAGCCTGCCGATAATCACCTGACCACCTACCAGAGTTGCTCCTGTACTTCCTGCCGATACATAAGCATCACATTCTCCATTTCTTACCAACTGCAGGGCTTTTACAATGGAAGAATCCTTCTTTTTACGAATAGCCATAACAGGAGGCTCCGCATTTTCTATTACCTCTGTTGCATCCACAACCATAATTTGTTGTGTAGGATATGTATACTTCTTCAGTTCCTTCTGGATAACCTTTTCTTTTCCTACTAAAACTACCTTGACCTTGCTGCTTTCTTTGACTGCCTCCACCGCACCCTTGACGATTTCAGAGGGGGCATTGTCCCCTCCCATGGCATCTACAGCTACCTTTACTACCTCCGACATGCAAATCCTCCTAACATCTTTCTATAATATACTAAACCCCTATATAAAAATCAAGCTATTTCATGTAGGATAAATCGAATTTTTCAATAAAATAATCTGTTTACTAACCATCCACACAGCCCTCCTTTTACCGATAAGGAAAATACAAGAAAAAGGAGGCATATTTATGCTGGATAAACAAATCTATATGTATGCAGTAAACACAGGACATTTTTACAGTAACCATGAAAAATATCTCTAGGAAGGGTACTATCAATGTCGC
The DNA here is from genome assembly GCA_017532145.1 of Lachnospiraceae bacterium. Classification (GTDB taxonomy): domain Bacteria; phylum Bacillota; class Clostridia; order Lachnospirales; family Lachnospiraceae; genus Kineothrix. The sequence continues at coordinate 11,210 of JAFXJR010000012.1, forward strand.
AGGGAACACAGATATCGGGAATGCAGACTACAGGAAGCCAGGTTCTACAGGAAAGGAAGACATCTCCAGGCGCATGTTCTTCAGCACGGTTTTTTTGGAACACATTTCCCTGTTTTGTGCCTGTCAGGAGAAAGCACCTTTAAACCAGACCGGAAACAATATATTCGACTGCTGCCATATGGTCTTTTTTATTTTGCCAAACAGAAAAGCACCCTTGTCAGGTGCTAATCTTCGTAATGATATTTGCATGAATATATAATAAGATTTTGATTGTTGTCAAAATTATACGTTAATCTGTGTTCCTCTGTAATACGTCTGCTACACATCTTCTTGTATTTTAGTGGTTCGGGCTTGCCTATTCCATTTAATAATCCGTTACGGTCAATGTCTTTAATAAGTTCATTGATACGTTTTACCATTTGTTTATCTTCCTTCTGCCAATCGGTGTACTGTTCCCATGCAGTCGGTGTAAAAACTACATTCATCTACTCATATGCCTCCAGTTCCGCAACAGTCTTTACAATAAAACCACCTACTTCAGCTTCTGCCATAGATTTATCTAACATAGCCAAATATTCAACATTTCTTTTAGCCTTCATCATCTCGTTGTATTCGTTTTCAGACAACATTACAACATTTTCATTCTTTGGTCTTGATATAATAAATGTTTCACCATTAAAAACCTTATCACACAAAGCTTTAAAATTATCTCTTACATCCATGCTCTTTACTACTAACATATAACCCCTCCTTTTTTATACTAAAAATAGTATGATTTTTCGTACTTTTATTATATGGTATTATTATTCCCTTGTCCATGCTTTTGATACTTGTAATTTTTTAAATATAGCTTATCAAGACTGCTACTGGTCAAATCAAAAGAGTACCAGCTCATCAGCCAATACTCTCTATCATTATTCCTCTTTAGTTGGTAGATTCCAGTTTGCTATATCATGTGATACTTGGTTCTGGATATCAAGGTCATACTGTTCTTGTGCCTTGTATAGTATAGTCAGCATATATGATACTGGATTCTTTACACGCTCCGTATTCTCTGGGAATTTATCAAGCGTATTAAAAAAGGACAAGACAATACAGGGTTATGCAGAGCAATTACGTGGATTAACTGATATGGATTTACAAGCAATCAACTTTAACAATGGCAATCTGGAAAAAGGAGAAGATGCACTTCGTACTTTAAAAGAAGCACTCGACCTGACTGAAGAACAGCTTCCTATTCTTATTAATGCTTTTCTGACCTCCGCTAATCACAGACAGAAATTTTCCTTTTCAGGATAGGAGGCAATAGCCCCTTTATGCTGCACACTATAGCTGCAGAAACGATTGGAAAACGTTAAAAATTCTGTCAGCTGCTCCTGTGTTACTTCTGCCAGATTATTTGCTGAAATCTGACTTTGATACAGTTGATACAGAAAGGAACCAATAAATCCATCTCCGGCACCAGTAGTATCGATAGCCTTTACTTTTTCACAGGGGGCAAAAGCAGCAGCTTTTTTTGTATAACACTCTGCTCCTTCGGCTCCCTTCGTATAGACAATCATTTCTACATTACCTACAAAAAGCTGTTCCTTCGCTTCCTGAATCTTCGTTTTTCCTGTAAGAAATTCTAATTCATCATCTGTGATTTTTAGAATATGTGCCTTGGGAATAAATTCATGTACAGCATGATACAAGTCCTCTTCACTATTCCAAAGCTGTTTACGCAGATTGGGATCAAAACTAATCAGCAAGCCCTGGGACTGTGCATATTCTATCGCCTGATAATGTGCTTTCTTCATCGGAAAAGGTCCCAGCGATACAGAACAAAAGTGAAGGGCATATGCCGATTGAAACCATTCCTTCTGAATAGCCTCTGTACCCAGCAGCATATCAGCACTGGGTTTTCGATAAAAAGAAAATTCCCGATCTCCATCCTCTTTTAATGCCACAAAGGCCAGTGCCGTATTGGCTTTTTCTGTTCTGCTGATACAGGCTGTTCCTATATGAAATCGGTGAAACTCGGAAAGAATCTTATCCCCAAAGGAATCCTGCCCTAATTGAGTGATAATTTCGGCTGCTCCTCCCAACTTGACAAAGGCTCCACAAACGTTTGCTGGAGCTCCTCCTACCGTTGGCTGGAATTTTTCTACCTCTGCAATGCCCACACCGACCTGTTCAGGAATCATATCAATAATCGCTTCTCCAATAGCTAACAGCTTTTTCATTTTTCCTCCCATCCCCTTCGTTAAAGCTTTCCTTTTGCTCATGATGACTTCTCACCATATTATAGCAATCAAAACAGAAATTTACCATTCTATTTTTCTCCTGTTCTTATCGTTACACTGGTAATCACCGGCTGATTCTCCCGCAGGATTGTTCCATTTCCATCGATAGGATTGGCATTTTCACAGACGGCATCCACAATCTCCATTCCTTCTGTCACATATCCAAATACTGCATACTGTCTATCTAAAAAGGTACTATCTTCATGGACAATAAAAAACTGAGAGCTGGCACTGTCATAATCATTGGAACGAGCCATAGAAACAGCACCTCTCGTATGAGACAGATGATTTTCATAACCATTGTCTAAAAACTCACCAACAATCGTATATCCTGCATCTCCTGTTCCATTTCCTGCCGGATCTCCGCCCTGCATCATAAAGCCTTCCATAATCCGATGGAAGGTCAATCCATCATAAAAACCACTTTCTGCCAAAGTGATAAAATTTTCTGTAGTAATAGGTGCTGACTCTGTATCCAGCTTAATAGTAATCATTCCATAATCCTGAATGACAATATCTGCATAGATTTCTCCTGAATCCTTGTTTCCTAATGAAAACAGCAGTATCAGTCCTACCAGGCAGACGACTGCCACTACAGCAATACCTCCCCATAATTTCATCTTTTTCTTCTTTAATTCAGCAGCCTGTATTTCTTCTTTCTTTACTAATTTCGCCATTTTTTCACCTTTCTTCCCTATCCGGTTTCTCGTCCTTTTTTTAAGCAGCTGTACATCCCCCGTTAAGATGAAGTAGTGTTCACCACGGAGTAGTGTTCACCACTTAATGCTCAGCGTACTTGACGTAGGGAACTTCTTTGATTCGGTTAAAATAGAAAAATCAAGAGTCTGCCATTAGACAAACTCTCGATTCTTCAGATTCACCAGTTCTTAATCTACTGCAATGATTTCTTTTTTGTTATAGGATCCACATTTTTTGCATACTCTGTGCGGCATCATTAATGTACTGCACTTGCTGCATTTTACCAATGTAGGAGCATTCATTTTCCAGTTTGCTCTTCTCCTATCTCTTCTTCCTTTAGAAGATTTATTCTTGGGACAAATAGACATTGCTACACCTCCTTATTCGCATCGAAAATATCTTTAATTCTTGCCATCCTTGGATCAGGAATAAATGTGTCACATCCACATTCTTTCCCATTCAGGTCAGCCCCACACTGCATACATAGTCCCCGGCAGTCGGGTCTGCATAAAACCTTTACTGGCAAGTTCAGGAAACACTCATTTTGAATCAGGCTTTCTACGTCCAGCTGATAACCATCCATAAAATTCTGGTCATCCTCCTCCGCAGCCTCTGCACGTTCATCTGGTCCGGCTATTTCTCTAATAAAATCCAGTACTACCTTCTGGGATACCGGCTTTAGACAACGGTCACATTGCATTGCAAATGTAAGCTCCATCCTTCCCCGGACAGATGCTTTATTGATTCCAAGATTGGTTAAAGTAAGTGTCAGCGGTGTCTTCTCCTTAACCGAAAAGACTCCCATCCGGCAGCTAAGCTGCAAAAGCTCCGTCTCTATCTGCTTTTCCACTACTTTTCCTTCTGATGCCAATACATCGGTAAGGTTGATTAACATAGCTGACTCCAAATTATTATTTTTGCACCTTGTAAATTATACATAGGCTTTTACTGTTTGTCAAGTAATTTTACTTGTTCTGCCTTTATCTTTTTCCTACTACTGTTACCATTCATACGTCAGCCAGCTGACCTGTAAATGGTAACGGGTATCGCCTGCATATAAAGTCGCCTACGGCGAGGCAGGCGATGCATTGGCTGAATTTACCGTTCTCTCCACACCCCGCAGCAGAGTGCATGGTGTCGTGTGAAAAGTAACCTACTGCTTTCCTGTACTGCCAAAACCACCACGATTCTTTTCTCCCAAAGTCTGCGTTTCCTCAAAAATAAGAGTAGGCTGGTTTTCTACAATACGAAACTGACAGATTCTGTCATTGACTTCAATATGAGTATCCCTGATGGCATATACAGGCATAAACCATTGGTCATCATCCCCACAATAAGAAGCATCAATGACTCCCTGATGATTGGTCTGGATAATCCCATAATTTTTAAAGGTACTGCTTCTGGGTACCACATGGGCTTCATAGCCCTCCGGCAGCTTCATCCCTACACCTAAAGGAATCAGTCTATATTCTCCAGCTTTTAAATCTACACTTTCTGCTGCTCTTAAATCCACCCAGTCAGACTTTCCGTCTATGTAAGCCAGCTTGTCTATTTTATCCGTAAAATATTTAATCTGTATCGTTTTTGATTTTGTTGTCTTTGCTTCCATCATGTTTATTTACACTTCTCTTACTTTGATTTTTTAATAGACTTTATTGAAAATCTCCGCAGTGCAGTACAGGCTTTACCGCCTCTGACTGCAGAGATTTCTGTACATCAATTACCCGCTGGTTGCTGCTTCCCTTCCACAACAACCGGGTATCCTTCAGCTCTGCCTGAAATTCTCCATCCACCAATACATCCACATACTTCATCAACGGATAATGGCGAATATTTTCCCAGCAGTCTCCTGTATACAACCATATGGTTTTTTGGGGATACCTTTCTCGGATTTCCTCCATCAAATCACGCACCTCCAGCTGATTTGCCGCATGCAAAGGATCCCCACCCGAAAAGGTAATGCCGGAAATATATGGTTTTTCCAGTTGCCCAAAGATTTCCTGGCGTGCAGCTTCATCAAAGAGAATACCTCCATCCGGATCCCAGGTAACGGAATTTTGGCAGTCCTTACAGCAGTGAGAGCAACCAGCCACCCACAGTACTACCCTCAGTCCATCACCGTTTAACATGTCATCCTTGGTAATATTGTGGTACCTCATCCCTACATGCTCTTCCTTTCTGCAATCTCTGCCATCTTTGCATCGTTTAACCGGGTATCACCATGTACCCTGGAATAAGACAGATAGCCATTCATCCGGTCAATCTTTGTCAGGTTACTGCTGCCACAGCTGGGGCAGGTATCCATTTCCAGCTCCTGATGTCCACAATCATCACAATAAGCCAGAGAAAGGTTTACTCCCTCATAGAATCCCATATCCATGGCACGACGGATTAACGTTTTAATCGCCTCTGTATTATAGTCAATGGGATATTTTACATATTGGATCTTTCCCCCATTGGCCAGCTCCCAGAAACGATATTCCAAATCCTGCTTTTCAATAGGTGTCAAATCCTCTGTTACATGGCAGTGGAAGCTGTTCGAGACATAGTCTCTATCCGATACGCCTTCTATAATACCATACTTCGCCCGGAACTGTTTTACCTGCAGACCACAGAGATTTTCTGCCGGTGTTCCGTAGATGGCATATAAATGACCATCCTCCTCCTTGAACTCGTTCACCCTTTTATTAATATGTTCCAATACCTCCAGCGCAAACTGTCCATCCTCTACCAGAGATTTACCATTATAAAGCTCCTGCAGCTCATTAAAGGCTGTAATACCGAAGCTGGAAGTAGCTGATTTTAAAATTGGTTTAATTTTATCTGTCAGCTTAAGATTACCACCTAAAAATCCCCCTTCACAATAGGCCAGAGGATTAGTCGAGGCCCGCATCTCTCCCAGATAAGCATAGGTTCTGATATGGAGCTGACGAATCAGATTCAGATAATAATCCAAAACCTCATAAAAATCCTTGTTCTCCTGTCTGGATTTGGCCAGAATCATTGGTAAATGCAGGGAAACAGCACCAATATTAAACCGTCCCACAAAGACAGGTGTATCTGCTTCATCTGCCGGATGCATCCCTCCTCTTTCATACCAGGGAGAAAGGAAGGCACGACAGCCCATAGGCGAAATTACTTTTCCATAGCGCTTATACATACTGTCAATGTATCCCTTACCTGTTAAACTGAGCCAATCGGGATACATAGTTTTTGCTGAACATTTTACTCCTGCCTCAAACACATCCTCCAAAGGCTTTCCTGGTCCATGCAGATTCTCATCGTATAAAAAGACGATTTTAGGAAACAACACCGGCTTTTTACAATCTGCCTTTCCCTGTCCGTTACGTCTGACATTTAACAGACAGATAGTAGCCAGTCTGGCGAACCTGCCTGTACCGATTCCGGCTGTTACGGTAATAAAGGGATAGTCTCCCCGACTGCTGGCTACGGTGTTAAATTTATATTCCCAGCCCTGGAAGCCCTGCTCAAACTCTCTGAGAACGTCTTTATAGGCTTCCTCCTTGGCTCTCTCCTCATCTATCTCTAAATCCAGATATTTTTGCAGACTTCTGTTATAGGTCTTTTCTGCGTAGGGTTCCAGAATCTTATCTACCTCCGGTACGGTAAAGCCACCGTATTGCTGGCTGGCAGCACTCAGAACAATATCTCCAATTACATCGAAGGCCACATCTAAGGTCTTTGGCTCGTTATACCAAATATTTCCCATCTCAAAGCCTCCGGTCAATACATTGGATACATCGAAAAGACAACAGTTCATGGTATCCCTGCGGGCAGACATATCATGTACATAAATATAACCATCACGACAGGCCTGGATTTCCTCTGTAGTCATAAAAAACTTCTGATACAGCTCTTTGTTGAACTGATTAAAAATCAGACTTCTCTTTGTGGAGACTAAAGCACTGTCTGTATTTGGATTCTCTTTGTCTCCTATATACATAATAGACTGACTTTTCTTG
>JAFXJR010000101.1 GCA_017532145.1 Lachnospiraceae bacterium
AAAGCCAGAAGCTGTGCTGGAGAGTATCTCTGTTACCAAGGCACCTGCCAAGACAGAGTATCAGGAAGGAGAGAAGTTCGATTCCGCAGGAATGGAAGTGACAGCAGCCTACTCTGATAATAGTACAAAGACAGTAGATCGTTACACGGTGGAACCTTCCGGCGCACTGGCGGCAGACGTTACAGAGGTAACTATCCGCTACACAGAAGGTGGTGTGGAAAAGACCACCACACAGAAGATTACAGTAAACAAAAAAGAAACACCAAAGCCAGAAGCTGTGCTGGAGAGTATCTCTGTTACCAAGGCACCTGCCAAGACAGAGTATCAGGAAGGAGAGAAGTTCGATTCCGCAGGAATGGAAGTGACAGCAGCCTACTCTGATATTAGTACAAAGACAGTAGACCGTTACACGGTGGAACCTTCCGGCGCACTGGCGGCGGACGCCACAGAGGTAACTATCCGCTACACAGAAGGTGGTGTGGAAAAGACCATCACACAGAAGATTACAGTAGTGCCGAAAAAGGATGTGGTGAAAGACAGGGAATGGACCTTTAAAGATTTGAAGATCAATGAAAAGGACTGGAAGTACAACTCTGCCAGGTATGTTTACAACAGATATTTGATGAATGGTGTAGGAGGAAATGAACTGTTCCAGCCGGATCAGAAGCTTACAAGGGGAATGTTTGCAACTATCCTGTACCGTATGGTAAATGAACCGGCGATTCCATTTACGAATCGTTTCTCCGATGTTTCGGAGGGCCGCTGGTACAGCAATGCCATATTATGGGTGAATGAAATGGGTATTGCTCAAGGATATGGGGATGGACGCTTTGGCTGGGAGTTGGAGATCAGGCGTGCAGAATTGGTAAAAATGCTCTATCTCTATGGCGAAAAGCATGGCCTTAACATGGATGGACGTGCGGAACTGGCATCCTTCACAGATGTGGATTCTGTGGATACCTGGGCAGAGGATTATCTAAAATGGGCAGTAGAAAAGCAAATGATCACGGGCAAGCCAAATGGAGACAACAGTCTCCGCCTGGATCCCAAAGGAAAGACGACCCGGGCAGAGTGTGCTAAGATGCTGATGATGTTCATGGAGGCATATGGGATTTCTGGATAAAGGGGAAACCATGCCGAGAGGCTTGGGCTTGAGATGGATAAAATCACTGTTCCCAAATGTGGTTCTTTGCCAATAGTCGGGGTGATATAATAGTTGGGGTGGCATTCTTGTGGATGCCACCCCATTACTACGTTTCAGGATATTTTAATGTATGGATTGAAAATTGCCATAAAGTCAAGACTGTTCAGCAGTGAAAACTGTTCAGCAGTAAAAAAACAAGGGCAGCATACCTATAACTATTCGTTAAAGCGTTATTTTGCGAATAGTTTTGCTTATTCTCCCCCAATGGCTCATTACCTGCTCTCAAAATTCTGTACAAACTGAGTAATCAGTTCCACTGTACCTTCAATCCCTAAGACGTTGCTGTTAATACAAAAATCGTAGCTATCGGCTCTTCCCCATTTTTTTGCAGAATAATAGTTATAATAGCTTTGACGTTGTTTATCTTTCTTTACCATCATATCCCTGGCCTTGGATTCAGTTAAATCATATTTTTTCATCACACGTTTGATACGTTCATCCTCATCAGCATAGATAAACAAACGAATACAGTTGCTATATTCAGATAAAGCATAATCTGCACATCTGCCTACAATCACGCAAGGACCTTCGTCAGCAATCTTCTTAATGGCATCAAACTGAGCCAAAAACACCTTTTGGCTAATTGGCATATCCATAAAGGAAGATGCATTATAACCAAAGGAGTAGGTATCCATCACCAAATTATAAAGAAAGGAATTGGTCGGTCTTTCATCGTGGCTTTTCAGCATTTCCTCACAAAAACCACTTTCCTTTGCTGCTCTGATTAGAAGATCCTTATCATAAAACGAAATCCCAAAATGCTGGGCAATTTTCTCGCCGATTTCTCTTCCTCCTGAGCCAAACTGACGTCCTATTGTAATAATCGTATTGATAATACCTCCTCCTTTCTGTGATAACCGTTTTGAATCGTCAAAATATTTCTATTATTATATACAATTCAGAAAATAATTTCAATACAAAATAGACAGTAAATGCTTAAAATATTCCGGCAATGGGGCATCTGTCTCAATATAGACTCCACTTACCGGATGAATAAACCCTAATATTTTTGCATGGAGACACTGCCCCTGCAGTTGATAGGGAGATTTGCGGTTACCTGCATAGACCTCATCTCCTAGTAGTGGATGCCCAATACTGGACAAATGGACTCGAATCTGATGAGTACGACCGGTTTCCAATTGACATTCTATATAGGTATAATCCCGAAAGCGTGTCAATACTTTATAATGAGTAACTGCCCTTTTTCCATGAGAAGAGTTAATTGCCATTTTCTTTCGGTCAGTTGGATGCCTGCCAATAGGAGCATCTACCACTCCTTCCTCTTCTGCTATTCTTCCATAGCAGAGAGCATGATATTTACGAACAACAGTATGCTCTTTGAGTTGAGCAGCAAGATGGTTATGCGAAATATCATTTTTACAAATAAGGATGGAGCCTGTGGTATCCCGGTCGATACGATGGACGATACCCGGTCGAAGTATCCCATTAATCCCGGAAAGCTTTTCTTTACAATGATACATCACTGCATTGACCAGCGTTCCGCTATAGTGTCCGGCAGCCGGATGAACTACCATTCCCTTTGGCTTATTGACAACCAGAACATCTTCATCTTCATACAGAATCTCCAGAGGAATATTTTCCGGTTGAATATCAGGCTCAATGGCAGGTGGAAGCTCCAATCTAATTTTTTCTCCTGCTTTAACACGATAGTTTGCTTTAACCGGCTTTTGATTGACCCAGAGCCGCCCTTCCTTAATTAATTGTTGAATATAGGAGCGGGATAGCGAATCTATAATCCCAGGCAAAAGCTTGTCAATTCTTTCCTCCTCCATTTCTTCGGTTACTTCAAAATAAATTTCTTCTTTTTCTTCCTTCATTTTTTATCTAAGCAGTCATATCTTCCTCAGTAAAATGAATTTCTTTTACTGCATTCAGTATATCCTCTCCGGTTACTGTAGTATCAATTACTGCTTTTCCCACCTTTTTCAACAGAATAAACTTAATCTGTCCTCCACTCATTTTTTTATCTGACCTGGTAAGCGTCAGAATTTCTTCCGGATTAATACCTTCCACAGAAATAGGAAGATTGAAGGGAACAAACATATCTCTAATTTCATAATATTCATCCATGGTGAGCAGCTGGTGCTTCCAGGAAATATAGGCTGCTGCTACACAGCCTAAAGCCACACACTCCCCATGTAGAAGTTCAAAATTTCGAGCCTTTTCAATAGCATGGCCAATGGTATGACCAAAGTTAAGGAGGGCTCTTTCCCCTTTCTCTGTAGGATCCTTTTCCACAATCATTTTTTTAATAGAACTGCTTTTTATCACCATCTCTTCTAATATGGAAGGTTCTCTATCACAAATTTCATACATATGCTCCAATAGCCACTCATAAAAGAGCTGATCCCGAATCAATCCATGCTTCATAATCTCTGCAAATCCGGAAAAATACTGTCTTTCATCTAAAGTCTTCAACACAGATACATTCATATAGACCAGACGAGGCATATGGAAGGCCCCCACCATATTTTTATATCCATCAAAGTCTACACCTGTTTTTCCACCAATACTGCTGTCTGCCTGTGCCAATAAGGTGGTGGGAATCTGAATAAAATCGATACCTCTCAGATAGGTAGCCGCTGTGTAACCAGTCATATCACCTACCACCCCTCCTCCCAGAGCAATCAGTAAATCTTTTCTGTCAAATTCTTCCTTAATCAGAAAGGTATAGGCTTCTTTTACTGTATCCAGGGTTTTATTTTGTTCCCCTGCAGGGAAACAGAAAATTACAGCCTTTTTACATCTGTCTTTTAAAATTTCTTCTATTGTGTTGGCATACAATGGCTTCACTATACTATCTGTAAAGATACAGACTCTGCGGTTTTCTATCTCTAAGGCTTCCAACTCTGCGGGCAGTTCATCAAATCCTTGAGAAAAAACAATATCATAATACGGTTTTTGATTATAGTGAATGGTCATCCTCTGTGCCATTATTCTTCCTCCTGTCTATCCTTCCTGAGAGATTTCTAAGGAAACGCTGATTATTCAAGCTTATTTTAACAAAAACTTCCCTTTGGGGAAGTTTTTATTTCCTATTCTAAACATTATTATCTATTTATTAGGGGCATCCAGAGTATCTGTAGTAAGTAGTTCTTGATAGTCTCCAGAAATATCCACACTAGGCGGAGTAAAAATAAAGATAGAATGTGAAATCCGCTGCATCTTTCCATTAAGGGCAAAACAAGAGCCATAGGAAAAGTCAATAACACGTTGGGCTACATCCATGTCCAGTCCTTCCAGATTCAGAACAACTGTACGATTAGCCAAAAGCGTCTCTGTAATTTCCCTGGAATCCTCCATAGATGTAGGTTTGATAACACACACCTCCATTCCTGTATTTGTCGCCCTGCGAGGCTGTCTTGTCATGGGAGTAATTTTAGAAGTTGCTTTCTTAATTGACTCTTCTGGTGTTACCAACTCCTCCTTTGGTACAGAGGATTTTTTTGGAATCGGATATTCATCATCATAGTAATCATCATCATAATAATCTTCATCATCAGGATTCACCTTCATATAGTTCAAAAATCTATCCATTACACCCATTATTTTAATATCTCCTTAAAACTACAGTTTGTTATACTAATTGATAGTCTCTTTCACCAAAGATACCCGTTCCAACGCGTATACAGGTAGCTCCCTCTTCGATGGCAACCTCATAATCTCCTGTCATACCCATTGATAAAATATCCATACTAACATTATCAATGTTTTTCTCCATTATGTCAACAGATAAATAACGCAAGCCTGCAAAGTATTGTCGATTTTTTTCCGGATCCTCCACATATGGGGCTATCGTCATCAGTCCCCGAACCTGAACAGCAGGCAGCTTTGCAATTTCTTTAATCAATTCCAAAGCATCTTCCTTAGCAACACCGAACTTGCTTTCTTCTTTTGCCATGTTTACTTCAATTAAAATAGAAGATATCAAATTTTTTTTCAGGGATTCCTTATTAATTTCTTCTGCCAGCCGAAGGGAATCCACTCCATGAATCAGACAGGCTCGTCCTACCACATATTTTACCTTATTTCTTTGCAGATGACCAATCATATGCCACTGAATATCCCGTGGCAACTGTTCATCCTTCTGTGTCAGCTCCTGTACCTTATTTTCTCCAAAATGTCTGCATCCATATTCATAAGCCTCCTGCAGCAAGGAAACCGGCTTGGTTTTGCTGACAGCAATCAAAGTTATCTCCTGTAAAGAACGTCCTGAACGGGTACAAGCTGCTGCAATACGCGATTGAACCTCTTCAAGATTAGCTTTTATTCCACTTGAAAACTTATTTTCTTTATTCATAAATTAACTCATCCTCACTTACTGTAGAAGCATCCAATACAATATAGTCATAAACACTTAATCCATAGGTCGTATGAGACTGAACAATAGAATATTCATCATTACTGTATAGAATATTAATTTGCTTAAAGTCGGCATAGCCCTTATTAATATTATAGACTCCTATCAGGCTTCCACGCTTGCTCAATCCATATTTTTCTCCTGTTTCCGGCATAATGAGATAGTCGCCAATCTGTAGTCTTTCATGCTCCAGATAGTACTCTAAATCCGTTTCATAACGAAGAGAAACCTCAATAAATTCTGTAGTTGCTGTTCCATCCTCCAGATAAGTTTCCAGTAGTACACCATTGGCATCCCCATTTTTCTGCTTGGTAATATATCCCTTTGGAACTAAAAAAAATTCCTTTTCTACAATGGAGGAATTAGGAACCTTCAATCCCACCTCATCCTCCAGGATAAGTTCAATATCCACAAATCGGTCAGTACAAAAGGTAATCATTGAATTAGTAAATGCCAGCTGGGCAAAAATTTCGCCCTGAGCATTGGTATAAGTAGAAACCTTTCCCCATGACATCTGTTGATTTTTTAAAAAACGCACCTGAACATATTCTGCATCAATTAATTCCTGTTCTCTTTTTGCATCTATCTGAATAACCAATGACCAGTCCTCGCTGGTGGAGAGCTTATATAAAGGTTCACCGGGTGATACCAATGTATTACTAAGCAGCTGTATTTTTTCGTATTGATTCTTATCCATCCGTGTGGAATCCATTTGCTCCAGTGTCATCCCCTCGTATCCATCTACAGAATAGACAACAATACCAGGAGCAAGTGCTGTTCCCTCTCTTACCATACCAGTTAATCCTGATTCCTGTAATGTACTAATACTCTCCATAATGTTATAGTTAGCAAGCTTTAGCACCATACCTTCTATATCATATTTAAAATCATAGACACTACTGAAATTTTTGGAATCAAAAATACTGGTAAAACCTACAATTTCTGCTTTCAATTCATTTAAATCAGTGGTAGAAAGGGAGTTTTCACCGGAGGCACCGGCAGAAATATAATCAGCCAGCTTACCAGATTCATCTACCGTATATACCAAGTCTCCTACTGCGACTCTTGCTCCTTCTCTGGCAAAATAGTTGACATAACCATGGGCGGTAGAACTGATAATGGTCTCTTTCCTCAGTGCAACTCCCTTATAAATATTGTTTGTCGTCAGAGAGCCAGCTTGTACCTCATAAGCAACAATATGCTTGGAACTAAAGTACATAAAGACGTAAATAACAATATAAAAAAGTATGACAAGGTATATGATAATTCCGATATTCAGATTCAGTGGTTTCCTGTACCTGGTTACCTTTCTGGATTTCCGACTTCCCAATCCTCAACCTCCTCTGTCCGGTCAAAACAGATATTTATAGCTGCCACTTCATCTTTTATCTACCGGAAGCAGCAGCTTCCTTGATTCAGTTAAATGATAGAGCAACAGCTTATCATAAAGGAAAGCCCCGGCATTTGATCCGAGGCTTTGTTTTCAATTATAAGCTCTAAATTCCGTTTTAGAGGGAAACAATAATCTTTGATTTCATGCTCTCGGGAAGTTCATCTTCATTTTTGGAAATACTTAACACAAAGTCGATCTTAAAAGTCTCCCCAATTTTTTCCAATTTTTCAACCACAGACGTAATGTCTGCATCCTCCAAGCAGGCAATTTTCAAAAAACTGTCAAAATACATCTGCTGCAAATCGTGATCCTGAGAAATAATCCCACAAATAAAGCCCAGAAATTCATCACCGTTAGTAATCATATAGTCCGACACGTCAATCAGGCGAATCTTATTATTCAATTCAAACATTTGCTGGGTACTCTTGTCCAGATATGTAATATTCCCAGTCGTTTTCGTTATCTCCTCGTTTACCTTATCTAACAAATACTTCGTTTTGCCTTTACCTTTGTTGCCTACTATTAACTGAACCATTGGCGAACCCTCCTAAAGTAAATTCGGTCAGAACAATCTATTGGCTGACCTATTCTTATTATAGTGTATCTTTTCGTAAAAAACAACTGTTAATTCTGTATTTCATCCAACAAATCCGTCATGGCTGTGTAGAGCATTTCCCGCCCCTCCGCACGTAAAACTACAGAAATATAGGACTTTCCTGCCGTATCTCTGGAAAGCAGAATCAGACAGTTTCCGGCAGCCTTTGTCGTTCCTGTCTTTCCACCGATTATCGTGATGGCCTCAGGTGCATTCTGTTCTCCGTGCAGATAAAGATTGGTTGATTTGACTGACAGTGTTTTCTCCTTACCTGCCTTATCTCTGTAAATGGTATTGTAGGAAGGCATATGAATAATTTCACTGAACAGACTGTAATCTAAAGCAGCATCAAAGATTAAATACATATCATACACGGTTACATAATGATTATCTGCCGTGAGTCCATGAGGATTTACAAAGTGGCTATTCGTAGCTCCTAAAGCTTTAGCCTCTGTATTCATTAAGGTACTGAAATTTTCTACAGAGCCACCTACCCCCTCTGCAATCATAACTGCAACATCGTTAGCCGACTGTACCAGCAGAATATGCAGAGCCTGAGCAAGAGTCATCTGATCTCCTTCTGCCAGACCACAGGTCAATGCTCCAGCTTCCAGATTTTTTACATTGGCAGATGCAGTC
>JAFXJR010000001.1 GCA_017532145.1 Lachnospiraceae bacterium
ATTTCTTTGTTACGGATTTCTGTAAGTTCCGCTTCCCCAGCACTGTGGATTGCCCTTCCATTGAGAAAATATTCTCCGTCGTCCATCACATCCATGCATCCGATAATGTTCATTAAGGTAGTTTTTCCTGACCCGGAGGGACCCAGAATGGCTACAAACTCTCCCTTATCCACAGTAAAGGATATATTTTTTAAAATGGGAACTATTTCTTCTCCCATCATATATCCCTTGTTTATATTTGTCATTGAAATAATATGTTCCATACGTTATCACCTTTTTTACTTTAATCCACAATCCAGACTTCCAGAATGCTTCGTTCCTCCCCGTCTTCCTGCACCAGCATTTTTATGTTATCACCTGCTGCCAGTCTGGAAAAGGTTGTCACCGTACCTAATCTGGTGGTAACCTGTGTGCCTACCGGTATCTGTACTATAGCCTCACCTTTCGCCGTGGGAGAACTTGTGGTATTTTTTCCAAAAGACATCTGGGGACCATCGCCCTCAAATCCTGACTGCTGTTCTTCTACTTTCCCAGGTTCTTTTGTTCCTTTTTCTTCCTTTGTAACATCATATGTGATTTCGTTTCCATAGATAGAGGTAATTTGTCCGTAAATCAATGCCTGCCCCGCTTTCAGTACAATTTCCTCTTCTTTTACGCTGTCTGTTTTCGGTTTAAAAAAACGGATTCCAAGAAGCCCTGCCAAAAGCAGAAACAGACACAAAAACACAATTATCAGCTTCTTCTTTTTTATTTTTTTAACATAATCCTCCTCACCGGCTTTCCGCCTTTTCCAAAGCCATTTTCCCATACATCTTACGTCTTACTCCTGATTCAGGGCTACCACCGGAACAAAGGTAGATGCTTTGTATGCCGGATAAAAACCAAAGATAGAACCGGTAAGCACTCCAAATACCAAGGAAAGCAATGCCCCGAAAACAGACAATTCCACTCTTACCGACAAAGCCTCCACCACCGGAGTAATTCCCAGTGCCAGAAGAACTCCCAGAAGGGCTCCGACCAGACTGGTGCAGGCTGCCTCCATTAAGAATTCCAGCAGGATATCTTTTCTGGAACAGCCCAGAGCCTTTAAGACACCGATTTCATTGGTTCTTTCTTTTACGGAAACAAATAAAACGTTCATAATTCCGATACCGCCTACAATAAATACAATGACCGCCATAGCAATCAAAAGTATGGTCAAAGTTTCGTTGGAGGCAGAGGCTGCTTCCATTTTACTTCCCGCGTCGGAAATGGTAAATTCCGCATTTGGATAAATATCTGAAAGAACTGTCTCTATGTTGGTAATCACAGTCTCCACATCATTTACCTCTTCGGCAATGACTGTAATGGTAGGACTGACATTTTCCCCTACCAGATATTTAATTCCGGTGCTATAGGGGATAAAAATAGAACTATCAGGGTTAATTCCGGAAGCTACCGTTCCCATTTCCTCAAAAACACCTTTTACCACATAAGGACGGGAATCGATGTAAATAATTTCATCATAGGCATTGTACGCACTTCCAAAGACTTCTTTGGCTACAGAATTACCAAGTACACAGACCTTTTCTTTTCCTTCCTCATTCTCCTCTGCAATAAAGTTACCTATCTGCATACTTAAATTGCTGATTTCCATATAATTGTACAGCACTCCGGCAATGGTATAGTTGGCACTCTCCTCCAGTTCACCGCCCTCCACCGAAGCATTGGAGGAATAGGAAATGGTAACATCCGAAAGTCCCGGTACAAAAACAGAAAGTTCTTCCATTTCTTCCTCTGACAAGATGATTTTTTCCCGGTTCATCCGGTCACTTTCGCTGTCTCTTCCGCCAAACATAGCCCCAAAGTCCGGCATTCCTCCTTCAAAGGAAGGCATTCCCCCTCCGAAGGAAGGCATTCCTCCTCCCGAAGGCATCCCGCCTCCCGAGGGCATTCCTCCCCCTGAAGGTCTACCGCTACCGGAAGACATCCCTCCAAAGGAAGGCATTCCTCCTCCCGAGGACATTCTACCTCCAAAACCAGAGCTTTGCATTTCATAGGAAATATCTATGGCTCCGGCATTGAGGTTTTTAAACTGTTCTGCCACCTCCATTTTTCCACCGGTTCCTATGGCAATTACCAGCATAATCGTAGCGGAGCCTACCACAATACCAATGGAGGTCATAATTACTTTAAATTTATTCTGTGATAAATTAATCCACACTAATCGTAACAATTCTATTGGTTTCATTCATCACTCACCCTGCTTTCTATCAATACAATATCACCTTCGTTCAAGCCTTCTTTTATTTCTGCATTGGCACCGTCAGAGAATCCTGTTACTACTTCTTTTTCTACAACATTGCCATTTTCATCCTTCATCTTAACATAAGATTTTGTACCATCCCTGATAATGGCACGATTGGAAACATACAATACTTCTTTTGTTTCTTTTGTAATAAAGGTAACTTTCCCGGTCATTCCCTGATAAAATTCTTCCTGATTTCCATCGATGCTTACGGTAATATCATAATAAACACTTCCGCTGCTGTTGTCATACCGGGCATCGGAAATCTCACTGACTTCTCCATCAAAAATCAAATCAGGATATGGAAGCAGCGTTACCTTGACTACGCTGTCCTTTGTCACATTCTTCGCATCGTTTTCCTCCAGGCTGACGGTTAAGGTTACATTCTGTGTATACATAGTAAGTAACTCCGTACCTGTGGTAATGCTGTCTCCTGCTTCTATGCTGATTTCTGTAATCACGCCGCCTTCTGCCGCATAAATTCCATTTTCAGATATGGCACTGTCAAAGGCATCCATTTTTTTCTTTGGCACTGTCATAGGCCTTCTGCTGCTGGCTGGCTTCCTGTTCCAGATAGCCGATGGAAACGTCGTAGCTTTCCTGTGCCGTATTGCTTGCCAGCATCCGCAGGTCATAATCTCTTTTGGCACTAAGCTTTGTCTGCTCCAGAGTTCTCTTTGCCTGTTCCAGACTCTCTGTGGTGGTTTCCATCTCCTGATTACTCTTTTCTATATTGGTTTTCAGAGTCTCTATTTCTTCCTCCAGAGAGTATACCGTTTCCTGCACCTCGATTCTGGTAGACTCCAGGCTGGCATACCATTCCGGGTCATTTTCCTTATCCAGTTCATCCACGGTTTCCGTAATGTTAGTACAGTACACCACAGCTTCTTTGTGTGCCTCTTCTGCGTTTGCAAGCTGCTCTTCATATAAAACCAGCTGTTCCTGAAGGGTTACCAGTTTTTCCTCTAAAGTTTCCACATTCTCCTGCTCTTTTTCAATGGCTTCTTCATACTCCACCTGAGCAAATTTCCCATACAAAATACTGCTGTCATAATTCTGTTTCGCTTCCAGCCTTGAGGAGCTCTGGCTGCTTTCAATGCTGTTCAAGTCATTAGCTGCCTCTGTCAAATCCGTTTCCAACTGGCTGCGGATTTCCTCCACACTACCTTCTGTCAGTTTGAAAAGTAAATCACCGCTTTCTACTTTCTGCCCTACGGAAACCATAATTTCTTCTACTGTAATATCTGCTGCCTGGCTGGAATAGGAAAGGCTGCTTCCGGTTAACGTAGGAAACTGAATCTGTCGTCTCCTCCAGGCTCATTGCTTGGCGACGTATTGTCGTCTCCTCCAGGCTCATTGCTTGGCGGCATATTGTCGTCTCCTCCAGGCTCATTGCTTGGTGACGTATTGTCGTCTCCTCCAGGCTCATTGCTTGGCGGCGTATTGTCGTCTCCTTCGTTCGCCGGTGTCGCCTTTGTATCACCCTCGTCCACTGTCGGTTCACTTACCGTACTGGTACTTACAAAAGTAATTTCGTTTTCCGAAGCTTTGGTATCTAAGGTTTTCAGTGTAGTATTCCAATCTGCAAATAATGCCAATACCATCTCATTCTGCTCCTCCTGCTCTTTCGCTGAACTCACATTCATTGCAGGCGGCTGTTCTCCGGCTCCACTGCCGGTTTCCATTCCACTGCCGCTTCCTGTGGTACTTCCGCTTCCCATTCCACTGCCGCTTCCTGTGGTACTTCCGCTTCCCATTCCACTGCTGCTTCCTCCGATTTCATTTTCACCAATGCCCCACAATCCTATCAGATAATGATAGAAGGAAAAGTTTGTCTCATACCTTTCTTTATATTCATCTACATTATAATCATAATAATAATCAGCATTGGCATCCTGATATTCTTCAAGCTTGCTTTCTGTATCTGCAACGTTGTCCTTTGCTGTCTGCAATTTCTTTTCTGCTGACTTTACTGCACTCTGATAAACTGCTTCTGCTTGCTTTCCTTCCAAAACCGCTGCATCATAGGTGTATTTTGCATTGATTTTACTTTGCTCATAGGAAATCACCCCGGCACGATATGCCAAAGAAGTCTCTTCCTTCTTTTCTTCCAATTCTGCTCTTGCCTTAGCAATACTTTCATCGGACACCTTAAATACTGCGGTTCCCGCTTCCACTTCATCTCCCGAAGATAAGTACACTTCTTCTATATAAAGTTCTGTTTCTATGTAATCAGGTTCAAATTCATCCATGGTATATCCCAAAGATGTCG
>JAFXJR010000102.1 GCA_017532145.1 Lachnospiraceae bacterium
AAGGCAGTTTTTTCTGTTCCATCCTGATACTTGGACAAATTTACCTTTCCTGCTGCAGTAATCGCATTCTGAAGAGTAGTATAGTCTACCGTCACCTGATCTGGCTTATCTGACTGCTCTATTGGCTTTAGAGCTTTCTGTGCATTAGTCAGTGCCTGTGCTGCTGCATTGGCTGCTGCCTGATTTACCTTATCGGACAGTGCCTTCTTCGCTGCACTTAACGCATTGGTAAAGGCTGTCTTTTCTGTACCATTCTGATAATTGGTTAAGGTTAGCTTTTCTGCCGCTGTAATTGCTTTTTGAAGAGCAGTATAGTCTACAGCAGCTCCTTCCTTTACCTCTACTTGAATGGTTGCTTTGATTCCATTTATGTTTTGAATTTCATCTGTGGTGGTAATCGTTCCTTCTAAGGTGTAAACACCGGCTTTCTCACCATTATACTCACCCTTAGCCCAGGTCACTGCCAGATTTACCTTTTCTCCGTCTTCTGTATTCAGAACTACAGTTACTGTCTCAGGAAGGTCCAGACTCTCAAAGGCTGTTCCATAGACTGCTTCCACCTTATTTACTGCTTCCACCGCATAGATATTACCTACTACCGCATGACAAGTCAGATTCATTGCTGTAGGTACGGAACGGTTTCCTGCCGCATCCTCTGCAATAATACGTACACCATATACCTGATTAGCTGCCATATTTTCCAGTTCATAAGAGCATTCTGTACCACTGTAAACTTTTGTTCCATCCACATAGACATGGTAAGCAGTTACTCCCACATTATCCTCTACTGCATCCCAGGTAATAAGGATGGAGTTAACTGTCTGCTGTTCTGTATGATAGGTTGTAATCTGTGCCGGTGCTTCCACATCTGCTTCCGCCTTAGTGGTCACAGGATTCATGGTGATATCAGTCGTTCCTCCTTTCTCATCCACTGCTTTTACCACAAAGGTATACTCTGTATCAGGAGATAGATTTTCTACATAATAATTACCTGTTGTGGTGCTTCCCAGTTTCGTCTCACCCTGATAAACATCATAGCTTTGTGCATATTCACAAAGATTCCACTTCAGATACAGAGATTTTGTTTCAATACCCACTGCCTGTAAATTTGCACCAGATACGTCGATAGGATCCAAAGCCTTCTCCTGCAGTGCTGTCGCCCTCTGCTGTAAAGCAGTCTTCTTTGCGGTCAGCTGTTCTGCATTGGCGGTTTCCTTATTGGCTTCCTCTACCGCAGCGTCATAAGCTGCCTTAAAGGCTGTCCAAGTGTCAGGTGTATAACCTCTCTCTGTCTTGGTTGTATGTTTAGCAATTTCTTCCAGAAGGGCTGCTCTCTCCTCTGCTCCCTCTGTAGCAGCGTATACTCTGAAGAAGTCCAGATTTACACTCTTATTTTCTGCTACCTCTAACTTGATGGTATGCGTAGATTGAGTGTCTCCCTCTGGTACATCCCAACGATATATCTCTTGCTGTGCAGAATCGTTAGCTGCTAAGGAGAAGGTATTTCCACCCTCACTATTCTGCTGAAGTTCATCATCAATGTAAATCTTAAAGGAGCCGCAATTACTATTCTTATGAGCATAAACAGCAATTGCACTTCCCTGAAACTCATAACTAATGGAACTGCCTGTAGTACTGCTTTCTGTCTTTGTACCGCCACCGTGCTTGTTAGGTTCACCTTCCCATACACTCCAGGTACCTTCCCAAGTTAAATTTTCATTCTTAGGCCCATCTGTGTTATTGCCATTATTGTTATTGGTTGCATCCTGTACATCCGTATACTGTGCAGTTCCTGGCAGAATAATGTTAATATCCATACTTCCGCTTACTGCTGAATTACTCTTGCTTGTAGCAGTTACTCTTACCGTTCCATTGGTTTCTCCTACGGTCAGCAGACCTTCCTGAGAAATGGTCGCCAGTGTAGTCGCTGCACCACTGGTATTGGTTACACTCCAAACAATTTCTTCATCAGCTGCTTCTGCAGGAGTGACTGTTGCCTTCATCTGCAGGGTACCATTAGCTTTACCCACTACCTTTAATCCGCTGACACTTTCTACACTTATGCCAGTTGCTCCTGTTCTGGTGTTATCCAGTACATTAAAGGCATCCAACTCTACCTTGGCACGACTTGCCAAATCATTCTTCGTAGCAGTAGCCCTCAGTACAATCGTATGCTTTCCATAGTCCAAATCTGTCTTGGTGAAAGCCTTGTGCTGCCTTTGCGTAGCGGCATTATAGGTATCAATCTCACCGACAACTGTTCCATCGATACTGACTTCATACTTACCTCTGTCACGGTTATTGCAGACAAATACTTCAATTCCTGTACCTACAAAGGTAAGGCTGGCAGTTTCTGTTCCATTAGGATTTTCCAAAAACTTAATTGTTCCTGCATAGTTTACCGCTTCTGTCCAGTCTCCCCAGCCACCGGTATATACCACACGACTGTCTCTGTCATCAATCATACCGATGCCTCTTAAGTCAACAGCTACCACCTCAGCGGAGGCCTGTCCACTTTCTCCATCTACAACTGGTATAATCTGGTAGACAAAATCACCACGGAAGTCATGCGCATCCTGCTCATCCTTATAACTGTTGCCTGTTACATTCTCCGCTAAAAGTACTTTGTCACCATTGTTAATCGTACGATAAATCTTATAACTGATACCTTCTACCTCAGAAGCATCCCAGCTCAACTCTACACTGTCGCTTGCAATACGCTCAGCTGCCAGTCCTGTGGGTGCAGCCAGAATTTCCTTAAACTCTTCTACGGTATAGGTTTCACCCTTTTCTGTTTCAAATGAAATCTTATTATCCTTAACTACTGTCACTTCTACAGGCTGTCCCTCACTGTCCAGTACCTTAGCAAAGCTGATACCTTCATGCTGAAGAACTGCTGTTCCTCCATTTTTGGACTCTACCGTGAGGGAGGTCAGTGCTTTATTCTCCCAGGTAAAATCCAATTCAAAATTGCCTCTGGCAAGAATACCCTGTACACTTCCACTATCCCATACATCAGGCAGAGCAGGAAGCAGATTGATATAATTCATATTACTCTGCATCAGCATCTCATTTACACCAGAGGTATAACCAAAGTTACCATCAATCTGGAAAGGAGGATGTGCATCCCAAAGATTCTGATACATACCGCTTCTGAACAAATCCCCAATCAGCTTATAGGTTCTGTTTCCATCACCAATTCTTGCCCAGGTATTGATACGCTGTCCCATACCCCATCCGGTAGAGGCATCTGTCCTGCTATTCATGGATACAATCGCTGCCTCCAGTAAGTCAGGTGTATCTACAGAAATTAAATCTCCAGGGAACAAGCCCAGCATATGGGAAATATGTCTATGTCCATAGCCCTGTCCTAAGCTGTTTACTGTTGTTTCATGATACCACTCTTTAATCTGCCCACTTTCACCAATCTCAATGGGACCCTTCAGATTATCCTGAATTTCCTGCCACTCGGCTAAGGTAGCTTCATCCTCACCTACCAGTTCACCGGCAGTGATGGTATCTTCTAACAACTGCCATACCAAAGTCTGCTCATAGGTATTACCGTTAGTTCTTGGTCCATGCTCCGGTGAATACGCAGGAGAACTAACCAGCTTGCCTGGATCATCCGGATCTTCAATCAGAATAGCCTTATAGAACTTTACCGACTCCTTCATCATGGGATAAATATTCTCTCTCATGTAATCCAAGTCACCGGTATACTCAAAATGCTCCCAACAGTTCTGCAAGATCCAAGGTACTGCTGCAGGTGACCAGCCCCAGTCAAAGCTCCATCCCGGACCAGTCCAGCCAAAAGGTGTACACTGAGTATGGAAGACAAAGCCATTTTCCTCCCCTTCTTTACTTTCCACACCATTATAAATTTTTGCGGTTATTCTTCCTGGCTCCCTCATAGAATCTATGTAGTTAATCAGAGGCAGAGCGCACTCTGCCAGGTTTCCAGAATAGGTAGGCCAGTAGTTCATCTGCAAATTTACATTAATATGATAGTCTGAATGCCAAGGAGAACAGTTTCCACCTGCCCAGATACCTTGTAGATTAGAGGGTAAGGTATCTCCTCTGGAGCTGGCAATGGTCATATAACGTCCATACTGATGAAGAACTACTTCCAGCATACGTCTCTGCTCCTCTGGCAGTGTTCCATTGTTGTATGCAGTCAGCATCTCATTAGTCGGCCGGTCAGACTTTACCTGACCCAAATCCAGAATCATACGATGGAACAAAGACTGATAGTCGTCTACATGAGTCTCCTTCAATGCATCATAGCCCTTTGTCTGTGCAGCATCCACCCGGCTTTTAATCTCTGCCGCCAGCTGCTCGTCTGTTTCACCGGTACGATAGTTAGGATACTCATTCTTATAGTCTGTACCCATGGCTGTAATAATAATCACAGAGGTAGCATCCTCTACAACAACCTTTCCATCACCATCTGCCCTGGTTCCTCCCTCTACAATAACCTGAGTCTGGGAGTGATACTTCATCTGGTTATCTGTCAGCTTTCCTGCAATGGTAATCCTGCCATCTTTTATCGTAGTAGTGTCTTCACGCTGATACGTTTGGTTATTATTTCCACCGCCACCAGCTACCTTTTCTGTTTCCACCCGCACATCCATATTTAAAGAACCGGGAGTGCTTGCTGTCACCTTCGTTACCAACACTTCATCAGGATAGCTGACAAAGTTTTCTCTGGTATAGTGTACATTATTATAATCGTATTCCACACCGGCAATCGCTGTATTTAAGTCCAAATCTCTTACATACTCACTAGCCTGATTTTGTGCCATGGCAGAACCATCTGCATTCTTAAAGTCAAGATACATATTTCCATAGCTGAGAAAATATCCATATCCACCTATACCGTTATCACTGGAAACACCGACCAGCTGACCGCACAGATTATTTGCTCGGGTAGTATCCCCTGCCGCAAAAGCCTCCTGAATCTCTTTTACCAGCTGTCCATTCCGACCTACATTTTCCAGGTTTCCAAAGGTAGAAGAAGCTGTTGTAGACCTGTTCTCACTGGGACCCCCTGACCACAGACTCTTCTCCGTCAGCTGAATCCTTTCCATCGCCACACCACCAAATACACTAGCTCCAATAGAGCTGTTACCCAGCGGCAAAGACTGCGTCATCCAGCCATTATAGTTATTTGGGGCTTCACTCTTATACCAGAGTCGCAACTCATCATTTTCATCAGCTTCTGCTGTTACGGTGGTTGCCTGTACCGTAGCAGCAGGATAGAGTCCACCTGCTGATGATACAAGGGTTATGGCAGCCATAACGGCAGCCAGTACTCTTCTCTTTTTCACATATTCACCCTCCTTATGTATTTTACATCCTGTATACTTTATACAAAGTATACCTCTCGGAAAGCCTTTCTTCTGTAAAATTCTACTTTCCTTTATATATTTAAAATATCTTATTTCTATTTATATTGCAATACTTGAGTACAAAAATTTACAAGTTTTTTTCTTCCGAACTATTAAAATATTTACCTTTTCAGACCTTGAAAGCTATTTTATCCCTCCACAATAAGATATCGGCCGTCTCCTATGTCGAATACTTCTTCTACATTCAGGATATCTTCCTCTCCGGCTCCCTCTAAGTCTATCCCTTCTTCTTCAAAATACTCCCGTACCTCCTGCACAGAATCCACCACTACAGCCATACAATCCTCCAGAAAAGCCTCCGCTTCCTCTCTGGTTTTTGCCACATCCTCCGGGAACAGCTGTCTTTGCTTTTTTAAAAAACAGTTTAATACCTTATCATCATATTCGTGCATCCTTTTTCCTCCTGTCACCATTCTCCCTATTTTCTGCCTGTTCCCTCACTTAATCATCTAACAGACAAACTGAGAGTTTTCTATCTCTTACTTCTATGGACACTCCCTCATCATTTCCTTCAAATCTCCTGCAAATATACACAGATTTTCAATGAAGGCTTCCGCTATTGCCGGGAAAATTTACTGCTGAAAACGCTTTAATCAGCATTTCCTATCTTTCTAATACTTTCTTCTTAATCACCTGATATACTCCCTTTTCCAAATACCCCGGGCAGCTGTATCTGGCTGCTGCCTTAACCTCTGGTCTGGCATTTTCCACTGCATAGCTTTCGACTGCTGCTTCCATCATCCCCATATCATTGTTATTGTCTCCAAAGGCCATGGTTTCTTCCTTGCTGATTCCAAAATAACGCTGGACAAAGGTAAGGGCATTCCCCTTGTCTACAGAAGCATCCATAAAGTCTACCCATTCCTCTCCCGCCATACATACCTTTACCCTGTCCTTCCACTGGGGAATTAGAATATTTTCCCCCAATTCCCGAATGCTGTCCTTTTGATAAATGGCAATCTTAACAATTTCGGCTTCTGCCTCCAGCACATCCCGAACCAGCGTAAACTTATTGTGATAGCCATAGGTAATTAAATTGATAAAATCCTTATTGGTACTTTCCAACAAAGAACCAGTGGGGGTAGATACTACGATGTCACAGCTTTTATTATATCCTCTCAGTTGCTTAATAATCTCCTCCACATCCCTCCTTTTCATGGGGGTAACACTGATATCCTGTTCCTGATAGCGTACATGTGCTCCATTCTCTGCAATAAAGACGATATCTTCCTCTATACCGCGAAACACATTTTTTATACTCTGGTACTGCCTGCCACTGGCTGCACAGAATAGAATCCCCCTTGCAGACAGCTGCCGAATGGCTTCCTCCATCTCCGGATAAAGATCCGGAGTAGAATCCTTAATTAAGGTACCATCTATATCGCTTGCTATCAACCTGATCATGACTGTATCTCCTTTCCACACTCAGCCAGGGATACTGCCTCTGGCATAAAACCCAGCTTTTTCAGTTCCTGGTACAACCGTCCCACCGGCAGTCCCACTACATTATTATAGTCTCCACTGATTCGCTGAATATACACGGCACACAGTCCCTGAATAGCATAAGCTCCTGCTTTATCCATCGGCTCACCTGTGGCTACATAGTCTTGAATTTCCTTCTCTGTCATCGGATACATCGATACATCTGTCTTTTCATAAAAGGTATGCCAATCCAGCTCATTCTTTCCGATCTTTATACAAAGTGTTACTCCCGTATAGACCTGATGAGTATTGCCTTGAAGACAGGACAGCATATCACAGGCTTCCTTCTCACTGCCCGGTTTCCCCATAATACGCCCTTGATAAGACACCACGGTATCTGCTCCAATCACTAAAAAATTATTTTCTCCCTGCTGCTGCAGCTTATCACTAACGTCTGTAGCCTTTAATCTGGACAGCCTTTGCACCACCTGCTCCGGCTTCCTGTCCTCTATGATTTCGTCTGCTGATGAAGGCAGGATACGATAGCTGATTGCCATCTGAGTCAGTAATTCTTTCCTCCGCGGAGAAGCGGAAGCCAGAACAATCTGTAAATTTCCTTCCATGCTCTACCTCCTCTTATGATTCCTGATGAGTCTCTGGTATAAATATCCTATCCTGTGCCATCCACTCCTGCTGTTCTGTCTCCGCTTTGGCTTCCTTGGTAAACTCCAACTGGGAATTATAGATAAGCTTTCCCCGTTTATCCACTTTTTCATAGACTCCATCCGGCTTGAGAAGATGAGCCTTCACTGTATCCTTTAACTCACAATCCAGAATATGCCTGATTTTTTTCTTCAAGCTCTGACTTTCTACTGGAAAAAGAATCTCCACCCGCCGCTGCAGATTTCTGGGCATCCAGTCTGCACTACTACAGTAAATCTCAGGCATTCCATCATTTTCAAAATAGAAAATTCGGCTATGCTCCAGAAAATTGCCGACAAGGGAACGCACACTGATATTTTCGCTGACTCCCGGTATACCTACCTTCAGACAGCAGATTCCTCTGATAATCAAATCAATTTTCACTCCGGCTGCACTGGCCTCATAGAGGGCCTTAATAATATCCTTATCACAAAGAGAATTCATCTTGGCAATAATATGAGCCTGCCGCCCTGCCAATGCCGTCTTTTTCTCCCGGCCAATTAAATACAGAAACTTATCCTTCAGCCAAAGAGGTGCCAGGGAAAGCTTATTCCAGGAGCGAGGCTCTGAATAACCGGACAGCATATTAAATACTGCGGTAGCATCCTCTCCAATGGTTTCACTACAGGTAAACATACCAATATCTGTATACAGCTTGGCTGTAGCATCATTATAGTTTCCTGTACCCAGATGGACGTATCTGCGGATGCCATCCTCCTCCCTTCTCACGATAAGGGTAATCTTACTATGAGTCTTCAGTCCCACCAGTCCGTAGATAACATGACAGCCTGCCTTTTCCAGCATTTTCGCCCAAACAATATTGTTTTCCTCATCAAATCTGGCCTTTAGCTCTACCAGTACAGATACCTGCTTACCATTTTCTGCCGCCAAAGCCAGAGCAGCAATAATTGGCGAATTTCCACTGACCCGATAGAGGGTCTGCTTAATGGCAAGCACCTCCGGATCTCTGGCTGCCTGACGGATAAAGTCTACCACTGGTGTAAACGTCTGATAAGGGTGGTGCAACAGAATATCGCCCTGTCTGATTTTTTCAAAAATATCACAGTCCGCGGGCAGCTCAGGCACAGGCTGAGGCTTGGCATAGCCGGATTCCTTCAGATGCTCAAAACCATCCAGCCCATACATTTTCATTAAAAAAGTCAAATCAAGAGGACCATCTATCCTATAAATATCTTCATCATGGATAGACAATTCATGGCGGATAATCTTTAACAGACGCTTGTCGATTCCACTCTCTACCTCTAAACGGATAGCCTGTCCCCACTGTCTCTTTTTCAGCTGCTTTTCAATCTCCTTTAACAAATCTTCTGCCTCATCCTCTTCAATGGTCAAATCTGCATTCCTCATAATACGGAAGGGACTGGCACATTCAATATTGTAGTTCAAAAATAGTCGGTGAATGTTTCTTTCAATGATTTCCTCCAATAGAATCACCGACTGAATCCCCGGCTCCACAGAAGGCATGGAAATTATTCTGGGTAATACACTGGGTACCTGAACAGTAGCAAACTCCAGTTCTCCATTGCCATCCTTCTTCCTTACCAACGCTCCGATATTCAGGGATTTATTTCTAATCAACGGAAAAGGGCGGGAGGAATCCACTGCCATAGGTGTCAGTACCGGATAGACATTTTGCATAAAATATTGATCCACATACTCCATTTCCTTTGCCTGCATATCCTCGTGATGCTCAATAATGCGTAAATTGTTTTGCAGCAGCAGGGGAATCAGTGACCTTTTGTATGTAGAATACTGAAGGTTCACCAATTCATGTGTAGCTTCATTGACCTGCTTTAGCTGCTCCTCCGGCTTTAAGCCTGCAATATCCTTCTTGGTATAGCCGGCATTGACCATATCCTTCAAGGAGGCTACACGAACCATAAAAAACTCATCCAGATTAGAGGCCGTTATACTTAAGAATTTCAGTCGCTCAAACAGCGGAATCTGCTTATCTCTGGCCTCACTGAGTACTCTTTTATTAAACAAAATCCAGCTTAGTTCCCGGTTAGTATAATATTTACTATCCCCAAAACTAATCTCTTCTATTTTTTTCTCGCTTCCCTGACTGTTCATATTCCCTCCGATTCTGCAGCAGCTTCTTTATCTGACTCTTCATCTATGCAAAATTGTCTGCTACAATGGATTTATTTTTGTAACTATTCAGCAGGTCTGAACAGTTACTTATTTTTTTATACCATATTTTTTATGCTTAATTACAGGTCTCACACTGTACACCTCTTCAAAAAATCCTGCCTTACCATGGAATATTCCCTTCTCCAAGGTAATATCCTCATTGGTGGTTACCGTAATAACCAGCTCATCGTCCTTCAATACCGTCTTTACATTATCAAACTTATGTTTATGACTGTGATCCAGTCCATTGGCTATTCGCAGAATAGCGGTCAGCTTTGCCACCTTCAGGTAAGACTCTCTGTCCATGGCTGACGATTTCCCCAGTGTATCAAAATACTCAAAATCCAGATGATTATACTTCACCACACTGGCTACAATCTCTCTTTCTATATGAGAAAGACCAATAATCTCGGTAGCCATGATAATACTATAGGAGCATTCTCCCAGGCTAACCATGCTGATATATTTTCCACAGTCATGAAGAAGGGTGGCTATCCGCAGCAGCAGCCTTTCCCTTTTGCCCAGACCATGTACCTTCTTCATACTGTCAAAAATAGTCAGGGCAATCTGCTCCAGGGTATCTCCCCTCTTCCTGCTGCCCATATAACGTTTACTGATATTTCTGGCACAGGCTACAATGTCCTGGTCAAAATCATGCTGTAGCAGAATAATTCTCTTATTTTGAGCATACTCATAGGCAATACCGTCACACAGGGTAACTCCGGGAGCCCAAATCCTCTCCACATCCATAATCCCTATAATTTTTTTCAATAGAAAATAGGAAATTTCCAATAGCTCCACGCTGTCCTCCGGCATATCCAAAAAGCGAGTCAGCTCCTGGGGAGTCTTTTCATAAATCTGCTTCATAAACTCATGGAAGGCAGCCACCTCTATCTGTTCCTCCACATGACCGCTAAACAGCTTCTTTTCAAACAGGGTAGATAAATAGTCATCCACGATAATAATATTGCTAATCTGTTTATCCTTCAGATACAACTTCTTAAATACAGACAGCTGCGAATTGGCCATTTCCTCAATCAAGCCTTCATAAGAGGCTCTGCCCACA
Organism: Lachnospiraceae bacterium; assembly: GCA_017532145.1. Taxonomy (GTDB): domain Bacteria; phylum Bacillota; class Clostridia; order Lachnospirales; family Lachnospiraceae; genus Kineothrix. The sequence continues at coordinate 10,753 of JAFXJR010000102.1, forward strand.
TTCAGCTGATGCAAAATCTCCCGCAGTCTTAGTACACCCAGCTTTAGATTCTGTGTGGCCATCAGCATATCCTTATCAAACAGGGAAAGCTGGATACTGCCGCCTCCAATATCCACAATGGCTGTCCCTTTTTCTATAAATCGGTCGAAAGCCTCTCCTTTAAAGGCAATCGATTTATAGTCTAAAAAACGCTGCTCAGAATTACTTAAAACCTCCACATTAATGCCTGTACGCTGACGAATCTGGTCTAAGATAATCACGGTATTATCCGTTTCCCGAATCGCACTGGTTCCATAGGCTTTATAATCCTCTACCCGATAAGATTTCATAATCTGTGTATATTCATTCAGATAATGGCACAATTCATCTACTCTTTCATGGGCAATCTTTCCTTCAGCATAAGTATCTCTTCCCAGATTAATGTGATGCCTGATATGGTCTATCTCCCTCATACCCTTTCCGGGTGACATTTCAAATATTTTCATAGACAGCTCAAAGGAGCCTACATCTATGGCAGCAAACGTCTTCATCCCTCTCACCAGCTC
>JAFXJR010000103.1 GCA_017532145.1 Lachnospiraceae bacterium
GGGATCCACAAAACATGAGAAAGTAGCCATTTTTCGCAGAAAAATGTGCGGATTTTGAATGTTTTTAGGATTTCGTGAGCGTGAAACGCGAAGAAATCCGTAAGCATCAAGGGGTCAAATGCTTTTGACCCCAACATCATATGATTCATATGGGTATGATTATGTCTGAGCTACATCCTTCATGGAAAAACTCAGTCTGCCCATCTTATCCTTACCCAGACATACTACAGTAACCTTATCTCCCAGAGTAAGAACGTCTTCTACACGATTGATTCTCTGCTTGGCAATCTTGGAAATATGAACCATTCCTTCCTTGCCCGGTGCAAATTCAACAAATGCACCAAATTCTTTAATGCTGACTACCACACCCTTAAAGATTTGACCTTCTTCAAACTCAGTAGTAATAATTTTTATCATCTCTACTGCCTTGTCCATCATGGCTGCATCTGTACCACATCAGATACCTTACCATCATCTGTAATATCAATTTTTACTCCGGTGCGGGCAATAATCTCATTGATGGTCTTTCCCCTCTGGCCTACCACATCACCAATCTTCTCCGGATCAATCTGAATAGAGATGATTTTAGGAGCATAGACACCTACCTCCTTGCGAGGTTCTCCAATGGCCGGAAGCATAATTTCATCCAAAATATATTCTCTCGCTTCTCTGGTTTTACGAATAGCTTCCTCCACAATAGGACGGGTCAATCCATGAATTTTAATATCCATCTGAATCGCGGTAATTCCCTCATGGGTACCAGCCACCTTAAAATCCATGTCTCCAAAGAAGTCTTCCAATCCCTGAATATCAGTCAACAAGATATAGTCGTCATCACTGTCTCCTGTTACTAATCCACAGGAAATACCTGCTACTGCTTTCTTAATCGGTACACCGGCTGCCATTAAAGACATGGTAGAAGCACAGACAGAAGCCTGAGAAGTAGAACCATTCGATTCAAAGGTTTCAGAAACAGTACGGATAGTATAAGGAAATTCCTCTTCACTGGGCAGTACAGGAACCAAAGCCTTCTCTGCTAATGCTCCATGACCAATCTCTCTGCGTCCCGGTCCTCTGCTGGGCTTGGTCTCTCCTACAGAATAGGACGGGAAATTATAATGATGCATATATCTCTTATTTACTTCATTTTCATCCAATCCGTCGATTCTTTGCATCTCTGACAGGGGAGCCAGAGTAGTTATCGTACAAATCTGGGTCTGTCCTCTGGTAAACATAGCCGATCCATGTACTCTGGGAATCAAATCTACTTCTGCTGCCAATGGCCGAATCTGATCCATAGCTCGTCCATCCGGTCTTTTATGATCCTTCAAAATCATCTTTCTTACCGTCTTTTTCTCGTACTGATATATGGCTTCTCCCAGAATCTCCATCCAGTCTTCCTTATCTGCAAAGGCTTCCTCCAGCTTGTCTGTAATCTTTCTGATATTTTCTTCTCTTACCTGCTTTTCATCCGTAAATACTGCTGCTTCCATCTCCTCTGAAGGAACAATCTCCCTGATGGCATCAAACAGCTCTACAGGTACACTGCAGCTGGTGTATTCATGCTTTGGCTTACCAGATTCTGCCACAATCTGCTGAATAAAGGCAATCAACGTCTGATTGATTTCATGAGCCACATAGATAGCTTCTATCATTTTTTCATCAGAAATCTCGTTAGCTCCTGCCTCTATCATAATTACCTTTTCACTGGTAGAGGCTACAGTCAGATTCAAATCTCCTATCTTCCACTGCTCCTGAGAGGGGTTGATGACAAACTCTCCATCAATCATGCCTACCTGAGTCATCGCACAGGGGCCATCAAAAGGAATGTCTGAAATAGAAGTAGCTATGGCTGCACCAATCATGGCTACCAGTTCAGGACGACAGGCAGGGTCAACGCTCATTACCATCGTATTAAGGGTAACGTCATTTCTGTAATCCTTGGGGAACAGGGGACGCATAGGACGATCGATAACACGGCTGGTCAGCACTGCATTTTCTGATGCCTTTCCCTCTCTCTTATTAAAACCACCGGGAATCTTTCCTACTGCATAAAGCTTTTCTTCATACTCTACACTTAAGGGGAAGAAGTCGATTCCCTCTCTGGGCTTTTCTGATGCTGTGGCAGTACACAATACGGTAGTTTCTCCATACTGCATAAAGGCACAGCCATTAGCCTGCTTTCCTACTCTTCCAATATCTACCCGCAGTGTCCTGCCGGCCAGATCCATGGTATAAGTCTTATAATTTTTTTCCATAGAATGTCTCCCTTATAAGGTCTTCACCTGAAAGACTATGAACCTTCCAGGTTTATCACTATGAAAAGGCGGACACTCTGATACTTCAGCCTGCATCCGCCTTTTGCCTCTTTTATTACTTTCTGATTCCCAGTCTCTCAATCAAAGAACGATATCTTTCAATGTCTGTCTTCTTCAGATAGCCTAACAGTCCACGTCTTTGACCTACCATCTTCAAAAGACCTCTTCTGGAGTGGTGATCCTTGGGATTTTCCTTCAGATGCTCTGTCAGCTCCTGAATCCTTGCTGTCAGTACTGCTACCTGTACCTCAGGTGAACCTGTATCACCTTCTGATCTTGCATATTCTTTGATAATTGCCGTTTTCTTTTCCTTAGAAATCATAACTCTTCCTCCTGTTTTTTCTTATGCCTGATACCAGGGTCGGGTCGGAGTCTTCCCTGACCTGGGCATCGGCTGAATCTGATACTGTTCCATACTACCATACTTCGTTTCTTCTGTAAATATTGGTTATGGAAATTTTATGGCAGAACTCTCATAATTCTATCCGGTGTTCTATAATTATAATTGGAAATCTTAATACCTGTTCTGCGGCTGCTGGCATGTACTACCTGACCGTTTCCAATATAGAGAGCCACATGATTAATCCGTCCTCCCTTAGCATAGAAGACCAAATCGCCAGGCTGTGCCTCAGAAATACTTACCTTTCTGCCCACACCAGCCTGTACTGCTGATGTTCTGGGCAAAGAAACACCAAACTTTTTAAAGACACTCTGTACAAAACCGGAGCAGTCGGCTCCCCTGGTTAAGCTGGTGCCTCCCCAAACGTAGGGATTGCCAATAAACTGCTTTGCATACTGGCACAAATCTACTCTTAAGTCCGATACGCCTTGTCCATAGAGAAGCTCTGTCATATTAATAGCCGTGGGCAGCTTTTCTTCTACCTTGACATAATCTGCGGAAACATAGTTTTCCTCATCGTCTATCAAAACTTTGACCCAACCCTCTAAAATCTCTACTACATCCAGTTCCTCTCCTTGGGGAACCAGAGTGATTACAGCGCATTCCGTATTAGGCTCCTCTCTTACCTTTAAGCTTTCCGTATTGACTACCGCCACAGCCGTCTTAGTTTCCAAGGCTCTCTTTTTTGCTTCCCATCCGCTAATCAGATATTCACTCTTTACATATCCTTCTACCTTTCCGGATTTAATCAGTGTCCATTCCCCCTCCTGGGCTATCATTTCACAGGCTGCGTTCTTGGGAAGCTTGCCTACCATCTTTCCATTTTCATTTGGCTCCTGGCGTACATTTAAATTGTCGTTTACATTGGAGATTCCCAGATTAGTATAGCCCCAAAGCGCACCTTCTGCCTCCTTTGCTGCCTGCTTATACTCCTCCTCCGTTTTCGCTGATTCAAAAAGAACCGCTGCCCCTACCGGTGTGGCTACTGCTTCCCGAATTGCTGTCTCTGCACCATATACCGGCTGGCTATATATCAAAACAGCTGCCATACATGCAATACTCGTTATTCCTACTGATTTCCATTCCATCATCAATCTTACCCTTCCGTAATTGTTACAAATTTATTACATATATTACGGACTTATTATAACAACTTCCCTATGGTCTGTCAAATACTAATCTGTGGAAATTTTTACTTTGCCACTCTTCTGCCTTCTGCTTCTGTTAAGAAAAATTCTCTACCATCCTGAAGATCCTTCTCCATCTGCTTACATAATTCCTCTAATCCGGAAAATTTCTGTTCCGGGCGTTTAAATTCCAGCAAGGCTATCCGGATTTCCTTCCCATAAATATCTTCGGAAAAGTCATAGATATAGGTTTCTGCCCCCATCTGCTTCTTATCACTGACTGTGGGCTTATAGCCGATATTCGTTATTCCTCTGTATAAGCTGCCCTCTACCCAAATCTGAGAAAAATAAACACCTGCCGGGGGGAGCAGCTTATTTTCCGAAGGCAGAAGGTTAGCTGTAGGCATACCGATGGTTCTGCCCAGTCTATTGCCATGAACCACCCTTCCACTGAGGGAAAAAGGACGTCCCAGCATCTGAGCTGCTTCCTTCATTTCCCCTCTTTCCACTCTGGTTCTCACTGCTGTAGAACTGATAATCTGCCCCTGGTAACGCACCTTATCAATAATCTCCACCTGATAACCACACTGCTCCTGCATCTCTTTTAATAGCTGGTAGTCCCCCTTTCCTCCATCTCCAAAAGAAATGTCGGCTCCTGCTGCCAGATAGGCTGTATGCAGCTGATTTTTTAAAATATCTTGAATAAAATCCCGGGGAGCCATAGCTGCCGTCTCGGCAGTTAAGGGAAACTCAATTAAGACATCTATACCCAGTTTTTCAAAAGCGGCTCTTTTTTCCTCTCTGGTCATCAGCTCCTGTCCATTAGAAAAACCAAAAAAGACCGCCGGGGGAGGGTCAAAGGTAAATACTACTGCCATAAGCCCCTGGGTCTTTTTATCTGTTACATATTGAAGAAGTGCCTGATGTCCTAAATGAATACCATCAAATTTTCCAATCGTCAAAGCACTTCTTCCTTTAATTTCAAAATCCGTTGTTTTTTGAATGATCTGCATCTGCTGTCATTTCTCCATAAATAGTTTTACAGGGCGGAAACGTTCTTCTTCCTGATATACAAAGATACCATAAAAGATACCCTCCTCATTGTATACCCTGACCTGCTCCCCTGCTCTTAGTCTTTTCTTTGTCAAAAGCATATGATGATAAAATACATTTCCATTGTCTATCAACTTTTGAAACTTCTTTTTTACTGTTACTGCCGGATAGTCCATAAATACAGCTTCCACTGACAGAACCTTCTCCTCCAGCTGTCCTGCTGCCTGTAGATTCTGAATTTGCTCCAGAGTCAAGGCTTCCTGAATGCGAAACTCTCCTACCTTGGTTCTTTCCAAGGATTTCATCGTTCCCCCACAGCCTAATCGCCTGCCAATATCATGGCAGAGGGTTCGGATATAGGTTCCTTTGGAACAGCCTACCAGCAAGGTAGCCTCCGGAAGCTGTATCCTTTCAATTTGGATATCGTCTATCTCCACCCTTCTGGCACTGCGGGTAATCTCTTTTCCCTCTCTAGCCAGCTCATAGAGCTTTTTCCCTCCTACCTTAATTGCTGAATACATAGGAGGAATCTGGTCGTAGCTGCCCACAAAGGAAAGAACTGCTTCTCGAACCTGAATTTCGTCTACGGTCACTTCCCTTTGTGCCAGCACTGTTCCAGAAATATCCTGGGTATCCGTCTCTACCCCCAAAAGCAGTCCTGCCCGGTACTCCTTCCTTTTGTCCGTCAGCATATCACAAAGCTTTGTGCCACTTCCCAAACAGACAGGAAGAACACCCACGGCATCCGGATCCAACGTTCCGGTATGTCCAATTTTTTTCTGCTTCAGAATACCTCTTAGCTTGGCTACCACATCATGGGAGGTGTAGCCTGCCTCCTTGTATACATTTAAAATTCCATTTATCATCCTGATTTTGTCACCCTGTCTGCTTCAGCTGTCTTTCAATATGTAGGGAAAGATTGTTCACCACATCATAGAAGGTACCGTTCATGGTACAGCCTGCTGCCCTTACATGGCCTCCCCCTCCAAAAAACATGGCAATAGCAGCCACATCTACCTTTCCCTTAGAGCGCAGGCTCACCTTGTATTCCAATACCCCTGTCTGATACATAAAGATGGCACATTCCACTCCCTTTGTACGATTCAGCTGACTGACAATACCTTCCAAATCTCCAAAATCTGCATGATAAAAATCCAGTGTTTTCTTTTCGATACCGCTGACGATACATTTTCCATCCATAAAAAGAATGCTCTCCAGCATGGCTCTTCCCATCAGCAAATCCTGTACATACGTCTTTTCATAGAAGGTCTTTTCGATAATGGCCGGGAAATCAAAGCCATAAGCCATAAGCTTACTCGCAGTCATCATCGTCTTTGGTGAGGTATTGGAATATTGAAATACCCCTGTATCATGGATAATTCCAATATAGATAGCCAAAGCAACATCTGCATCCAGCTTTTCCTCATCTAACAGACTATAAACCAGCTCACTGGTGGAGCTGGCAGCCGGGTCGATACAGTTGACATCGCCACAGCCTTTATTACTGATATGATGGTCGATGTTGATTTTCGTTGCAGCAGTATCAAACAGCTCCTTTGCCTCTCCCAATCGGTCGCTGGAGGTATCCATGGCAAGAAACACATCAAAAGCACCAGAGGTTTGCAGAAACTCTGCCGCCCGATACTGAGTCTGTATCCTGTCAATATCTTTGATACAGCCAAATACCTCCGATGGCCTTTCTAAAAATATTTCCACCCGTTTCTCAGGAAAAACCTTATTCAGATATAAATACATGGCCATGGAGGAGCCTATACAGTCTCCATCAGGGCGGATATGGCCACTGATGCCGATGGACTCGGCATCCTTTACCAGTTCTTCAATACGCATCTATTCTTCCCCCCTGTTGTTTCCGGTTACTTCATCAATCAGCTTCGACATATTGACACCATAAGCAATGGACTGATCCAGAATAAAGGTAATCTCCGGTGTATTTCTGAGATTGATTTCCTTTGCCAGCTGGTTCTTAAGATAACCGGAGGCACTTTTTAATCCCTCCATCGTCTTTTTTCCGGACTCTTCGTCTCCTAATACACTAATCCACGCCTTACAGGTTTTTAAATCGGGAGACACCTCTACTGCTACTACAGAGGTCAGAGGGCTGATACGCGGATCTTTAATCCCTCCGCGTATTATTTCTGCCAATACCCTCTGTACCTCTCCGTTTACCCTGGTATTTTTTATACTGTTCTTTCTCATTTTCCTTCTGCTCCTTTCCAAGGCAGCTATCAGCGAGGTACCTCTACCATGGTATAAGCTTCTACAATATCCAGCTCCTGCATCTGGTCAAAGCCGTCAAAAACAAGACCACATTCAAAGCCTGCCTTTACTTCCTTTACATCATCCTTAAATCTCTTAAGGGAAGCCAGGGAGCCTTCATAAATCTGCTCACCCTCTCTGGTAATACGCACCTTGCAGTCTCTCTGAAAGATACCATCCAGCACATAGGATCCTGCAATATTTCCTACAGCAGAAGCCTTGAAAATCTGGCGTACCTCTGCATGACCCAGAATCTTTTCCTCAAAGATAGGATCCAGCATACCCTTCATGGCGGCTTCCACATCCTCAATCGCCTGATAGATTACCTTATACAGTCTGATGTCTACTCCTTCTCTTTCTCCTACTGCCTTTGCCATAGCATCCGGTCTTACATGGAAACCGATGATAATCGCAGAGGATGCAGAAGCCAGAGCAACGTCGGACTCGGTAATTGCACCCACACCACCGTGGATACACTTAACGACAACTTCTTCGTTAGACAGCTTGAGAAGACTTTGCTTTACTGCCTCCACACTTCCCTGTACATCTGCCTTGATAATCAGATTCAGTTCCTTTAAGTTGCCGGCCTGAATCTTACTGAACAAATCATCCAGTGACATCTTAGCCTTAGTATCTTCCAACATTCTTTCTTTATTCTGTGCCAGATAGGTTTCTGCGAAGGATTTTGCCGTTTTATCATTTTCATGAGCAACAAAGACTTCTCCTGCACTGGGTACATCGGAAAGTCCCAGAATTTCTACCGGTGTGGAAGGAATCGCTTCCTTTACTCTTCTGCCCTTATCATCAATCATGGCTCTTACCTTACCATGACAGGATCCGGCAGAAATAAAGTCTCCCACATGAAGCGTACCCTTCTGTACCAAAACTGTAGCCACAGGACCTCTTCCCTTATCCAGCTCGGCCTCGATAACCAAGCCTCTAGCTCGTCTCTTGGCATTAGCCTTTAACTCCAGAATCTCTGCAGTCAGCAAAATTGTTTCTAACAATACATCAATACCCTGACCGGATTTTGCGGAAACCGGTACAAATTCTGTACTGCCGCCCCAATCCACCGGTATCAGCTCATGCTCTGTCATCTCCTGCTTTACCCTGTCGATATTGGCACTGGGTTTATCTATCTTATTGACTGCTACGATAATTTCAATACCTGCCGCTTTGGCATGATTAATTGCCTCCACCGTCTGAGGCATTACACCATCGTCAGCCGCTACTACCAGAATAGCTATATCTGTTGCATTAGCACCACGCATACGCATTGCCGTAAAAGCCTCATGTCCCGGTGTGTCTAAGAAGGTAATCTTCTGCTCACCCACCCGAACCGTATAAGCACCAATATGCTGGGTGATACCGCCAGCCTCCTTATCGATGACGTTGGTCTTTCTAATGGCATCCAAAAGGGACGTTTTACCATGGTCTACATGCCCCATAACACAGATAACCGGTGGTCTTTGTGTCATATCCTCCGGATTTTCCTCTTCTTCACGAAGCAGCTCCTCAATCACATCAACCTTTTCTTCCCTCTCACAGATAATGTCATATTCAATAGCAATATTTTCTGCATCCTCAAAAGTAATATCGGAATTTAAGGTTACACCCGTCCCTGCAGGAACAGCTTTTTAATAATGGCAGAGGGCTGCATCTTCATCTTATCTGCCAATTCCTTAAGTGTCAGACTATCCGGTACAATAATGGTTTTAATCTGCTCCTCCTGTACCTCCTCTACCTTCTTTTCAGGCTTGATAAACTTTCCTGCCTTGTTCTTTCCTGCTAACGTCTTTTCTTCCTCTTCATAGATGAGATCCTTTCTGGAACGTTTATCTCTCTCCTGGCTAATCCTGCGTTTTTCTTCATCTCTATGCTTTTCCTGATCCTTGATTGGACTCTCAGGTACAAAGCTTTTAGAGGCTGCAGGCTTTCTAAATTTATTGTCCTGCCCTCCATTGCCTCTGTTAGGGCGGTCATTATTGCCGAAAGACCTGTTGCCGCTTTGATTACCACCCGAGCGATTCCTATCCCCTTGATTACCTTCAAAAGGACGACGATTTTGTCCCTCAAACCTGCGACCTCCCCGCTCATTCCGATTGCTCCGGTTTTCATTTCTGTTATCATTTCTATTTTCTCTATTGTTATCTCTATTGTCGTTCCTATTATCATTTCTCCTCTGAGCTTCTCCGCCCTTCTGTCTGTTATCCTGCTCTCTGGGCTGACCGGCTCTGGAAGAATTTGTTCCCGCTTCCTGTCTGGGCAATCTTACTGCCTGCTCTGTACCAGCAGCTTCTGCCTTTGCAGGTCTTTGCTCTTTCTTAGGCTGATGGTTGGATGGCGGAACCATCGTTACCGGCGGTGTAGGCGAAGGAGGAGTTAAAGGACGCACCGGACGATAAGGTGCTAACTTTTCCTGCCTAGGCTGCTGCCTTGAATTGCCAGTCGCTGACTGTCCTCTCCTCTCATTATTCTGTCCGGCTTTCTGCGGAGATTTCTGTTTGTTCTCCTGCCCTGCCATCTTACTGTTTTGTGGATTACTCACAAAAATTATCTTCTTTTTCTTCTTAGGTGCTTCTCCTGATTTCGCCATAGATTTTTGTTCCTCCCGTCCTTTTGCAGGTTCTTTAAAATATTTTTTTGCCAATGCTACTGCCTCATCTTCCAGGGAGCTTTGTGCTGCTTTTACATCTATACCTTTTCCCTGCAGAAAAGAAATCAGTTCTTTACTCTGTATGTCTAACTCTTTTGCAAGCTCATGTACCTTTATTTTTGCCATGCTCACTACCTCCGTCTTATTCCTCAGATACTTCCAAATGCTTCGTCAGGGTTTTTGTAAATCCTTCGTCTAAAATGGCTGCTGATGAGCGTGCTCCCTTTCCCATGGCATGCCCCAGTTCTTCTTTTTTTCCGTACTGAAACATGGACACTCCATAGAAATCACACATATTACTAAACTTTTTTACTGTATTGTCTGAAGCGTCTCCACTTACGATTACCATACTGGCTTTTCCTGTCTTTATTGCTTTTTCGGTGGCAAATTCTCCACTTACCACATTTCTGGATTTGGCTGCCAGACCAAGCAAAGAATATATCTTATTCATTCTCCTCAAACTCCCTTTCCAGTTCCTCATAGACCTCATCCGGAATACGCATTTTAAAAGAACGCTCCAGCCCCCTGTTCTTTCGAGCCTTTTTTAAACATTCATAGGATATGCACAAATAGGCTCCCCTACCATTTTTTTTACCGGTTATATCAAGTATAATATCGTCCTCTGCTGTTTTCAGTACCCTCATCAGTTCTTTTTGCTTTTCATTTCTCCACAGCCTACACACTGCCTTAAAGGGATTTTTTTTGCCATAATCTTCTCCTGTCCAGCCCATACCATTTCTGGGACTTTTATGACTCTGACTGCTCCTCTCCCTCTTGCAGACTGAAACGGTCGGCAACTGCTTCTGTATCTGCCTGAGATGGATTTTCTATCTCTAGGAACTCCTCTTCTGCTTCTGATAAAGCTTTTGCTTCTTGTTTTATTATCTCCGGTTCTGCCCTCTCGTTTGAAGCTTCTTCTGCCGGGACTTCTTCATCATATTCCTCTTCATAGTCGTCATATTCGTCCATATAGTCTTCATACCGGAAGCCTGGTGCATCCTTTGCCTGAGTTTCACTCTTAATATCAATCTTATACCCCGTCAACCAGGCTGCCAGTCTGGCATTCTGTCCCTCCTTACCAATAGCAAGGGAAAGCTGATAATCAGGAACCACTACCTTAGCCGTCTTTTCATCCGGGTCAGCGAATACTGCCACTATCTTAGCGGGAGATAAGGCATTCTGAATCAGATTGCCCGGATTCTCATCCCAGTTAATAATATCTATCTTTTCCCCTCTTAACTCCTCTACAATGGCATTAACTCTGACACCATTGATACCCACACAGGCACCTACAGCATCTACATTAGTATTGTTGGACCATACTGCCATTTTTGTTCTGCTTCCTGCTTCTCTGGCAATGCTTTTAATCTCTACCGTACCATCCTTAATTTCTGTTACCTCTGATTCAAACAGTCGCTTTACCAGCTCAGGATGGGTACGACTTACTAGGATTCTGGGGCCTTTCGGTGTATTCTTTACCTCTAAAATATAAACTTTAATCCTTTCTGTTGGCTTAAATTCCTCACCCTTTACCTGCTCTCCCTCATTTAACATTCCATCCGCTTTTCCCAGATTAATACTAATATTTCGTCCTACCTTTCGCTGTACGATACCCGTCACGACATCCTTTTCCTTTTCATAATACTGGTTGTAGATAACGATACGCTCCTCCTCACGTATCTTCTGCAGAATCACATTCTTCGCATTTTGAGTAGCAATACGTCCAAATTCCCTGGATTTAATTTCTACATGAAGGATATCTCCAAGCTGGGATCTTTTAGAAATTTTTAAGGCGTCCTCTAAGGCAATCTGAGTACAGTCATCCTCTACCTCCTCCACTACCTCTTTTTCTGCATAACAAAGAAAGTCACAGGTATTCCTGTCTATTTCCACCTTGATATTGTCAGCTTTGCCAAAATGATTCTTGCAGGCTGTTATCAACGAATTTTCAATGGCGTCAAACAGAGTTTCTTTACTAATTTCCTTCTCCTTTTCCAGAATATCCAATGCTTCCATTAATTCTTTGTTCATCTTCTTTTTTTCCTTTCTTTCCTAGAAATCGATTGCCAGCCTGATCAATGCGATGTCCTCCCTTGCAAAAGCCAGGTCTTTACCTTGCACCTCTATTGTCACAGAATTTTCATTATATCCCTTCAATATTCCCTGAAATTCCTTTACTTTTTCTATTGGTTTGTAAGTTTTAAGTTCTACCTGTTCTCCCAGGCTTTTTTCCAGATGCTTATCTTTTTTCAGAGTCCTTCCCAGACCAGGACTGCTGACTTCCAGGATATAGGCATCCGGGATAAAGTCCTTTTCATCCAATGCATCTGACAAGGCTCGGCTTACCCTTTCACAGTCATTGATATTTACACCTCCCGGCTTATCAATATAGGCTCTTAGAAAATAGTCGCTACCTTCCTTAACATACTCTATATCATAAATGCCTACCCCGGCTGCCTCTGCAATGGGTATCAGAAGCTCTTCCGTGCGACTTTCATAGATTTCCCTTCTGGACATTTGTTCACCTGTTCCTTTCTGCATTATCGCTTCTTTTACTGCCTGTTTTAATGGGTACAACTTTAATCCGTAAAAAAAGTGGACTCGCAAGTCCACTTTTCTTATTATTACCTATTTACTTAGTAGTACTATACCACTATGTTTTCAAAAATGCAAGCCTCTTTTTAGAAAAGGCTATAAATTACATAACAGTTCAGCCATATTCTATGTCATCGGCGAATCATGCTTGCATGAATGAAACGATGACATAGCATATCAGATGCCTTTGCGAATAGTACAGGCTGAACTGTTACTAAATTACGGTTGATACTCCTTCATAAACATGGTCAGCATCTTCGCACATTCTGCTCTGGTAGCATCTCCCTTAGGATCCAGACGGTAGCTCTTTTTGTCATCATTGGGCTTACCGGAAATCATTCCAGTATCTACTGCCCACTGCATATATCCTACTGCCCAGTTGCTCACCTTGGCTTTGTCAGTAAAGGTATCCAACGAAGCCTTTCCGCTGGTATTATACTTCATGACTTTTGCATATTCACACAGCATCTTGGCAATCTGCTCTCTGGTAATATTGACTTCCACACCATAGGTTCCATCGGTGAAGCCCTGTACAATACCCTTCTGGTTTGCCCAGATAATAGCGTTACTATAGTACTTACCCGCCTTTACATCCTTAAACTTAGCGTTAAATTCTACCTTAGGCTCACCTGCCATACGATAAAGTACTGTGGCAAACATGGCACGATTCAACTTAGCATCCGGGTCAAACAGTTTAGTACCAGAGATACCATTCATAATATCATTTTCATAGACATATTTTACATTATCGTACTTCCAGTTACCTGGCTTCACTTCCACATCAGTAAACGGCCATGGCTTAGGAGTAGGTGTGTCTATTTGATTTACCGGCTTTAAGGCTGCCTGTGCCTTGGTCAGTGTCTGGGCTGCTGCATTAGCTGCTGCCTGATTTACCTTATTGCTCAGTGCCTTCTTTGCCGCATTTAACGCATTGGTAAAGGCTGTCTTTTCCGTACCATCCTGATATTTGGACAGATTCACCTTTCCGGCTGCTGTAATCGCATTCTGAAGAGCAGTATAATCTACTGTCACCTGATCTGGCTGATTTGGCTGTTCCACTGGCTTTAAGGCTGCCTGTGCCTTAGTCAGTGCTTGGGCTGCTGCATCAATCAAATCCTGGTCTGATTTTTCCAAGGTTTCCTTTGCGGTGTTTAAGGCATTGATAAAAGCTGTCTTTTCTGCTCCATCATGGTACTTGGACAAATTCACCTTTCCGGCTGCTGTA
>JAFXJR010000104.1 GCA_017532145.1 Lachnospiraceae bacterium
CAAGAACAGCAACCAGACTGAGAAGGCAAGCAATTGTTCTAATAACAATAAGAATACAAATTCCAAGTAAGAAAGCAGTAACAGCTTCTTATCAATAATTCCGAAAAAGGACACCGGTCTTAAATCAGGTAATTCGGAAAACGGCATAGTGCAATCTATGCCGTTTTTTTACAGTATGGGAACAAATAGAAACATTTGTTTGTTTTTATGGGTTAACCTTGTTGAACTTCCAGTATCTGTATGTTATCATAAATACAAGTAGCGACGAATATCTGCATTGACCGATATAGTTTGGAAAGGAGCATGGTTTTGGCAAATTATTTTTCGGAAATACCAGATGGCTTCTGGGGCTTATTTCGTTCTGGAAACCGACAGATTTATATAGAAGCGTTGCTGGAGATTAACCGTGCTTATCAATACAGCAATTATTTTTTAAGCAAGGAAATCTGTGTGGCGGCTCTGGATGACTATTTTGCTCGAAACAAGGTGACTTTGGAACAGGAGGAAGCAGAGGAGACAGAAGGAACAGAACCTGTGGCTTCCAGAATCCTGAACTGGCTACTAAAGAATCACTGGCTGCGGAAGGTGGAGGACTTCCATGAAATGATGGTATATATTGTGATACCGGATTATGCAGCAGTATTTGTGGAAGCCTTTGCCCATCTGGCAGGAGAGGACGAGGACGAGACTCAGGTATATATTCAGAATGTCTATGCCATTCTATTTTCCTTCCGCAATGATCCCAGAGCTAATATAGGTCTGTTAAAGACAGCGTTGATTAATACCAGAAAATTAAACAAGTCCCTGCAGGATATGCTGTTAAATGTGGATAAATTTTTTGAAAGTTTGTTAAAGCAGGATAACTATGGAGACTTGCTAAAGGAGCATCTGGATGGATATGTGGAAGAAATTGTTAGGAAGAAGTATCATATTTTAAAAACTTCTGACAATTTTTATCTATATAAGGCAGATATTAAAAGGCTAGTACAGGAAATGAGGCATAATACCGAATGGCTGCAGCTGGTATGTCAAAAGAACCGGCAGCTCAGAGGAATAGAATTGACTATAGAGGATATCTGTGAGCAGCTGGATAGAATTGAAAAGGATTTTGCAGATATTGAGCATCGGATTATGAATATGGACAGGGAGCATACCCGATATATTCGTGCCACAGTAACCAGGATGAATTACCTGTTAAATACAGAAGACAGTATGAAGGGGTTGGTAATCCAGCTGCTGAATATGCTGTCCACTGGCCAGGATGAGGAAGAGGAGGGAAGGAGGCTGAAAAAAATCAGTGGTATAATGAATTTTTCTTATCCTTCTGTTTTATCCAAAAAGTCCTTATATAAGCAAAGAAAGGTAAAACAAAATTTTTTAGAGATACTGGGAGCTGAACAGGAACAGATACAGGAACTGTCCAAAGAGGAAATTCTAAAGCTGAACAGGGTGAAGAAACGCTACAGCAGGCAGCAAATAGACGCTTTTGTGGCAGAACATATGGAAAATGGAAGCTTTATGGTAACAGAGTCTACCATACAGGATAAGGAAGCCTTTGAGAAGCTGGTATTGGCTTATGATCAGTCTATACGCAGGGACAGTGCTTTTCAGGCGGAGGTACTGGAGGGAAGGCAGATAGAAAATGAACAGTTTATCTATCCGGAAATGATATTTCGTAAAAAATCAAAGCGGGAATAGGATGAGTGACTGTGAGAGAAAGTAACACAGCTATTCATCAGGTTTGTACACTTGATGTGCTGACTGTAGGAAAATGTAGTGGTAACAACATAGCAGTGAGGGTACAAAACAGTTAAAAATGAACAAAGAAGCAAGTAAATTAAGCAAGATAATATGGTTCTAAGAAAATGTTAGTATTTTTTAGAGCCTTCGGTGTATATAAGGAAAGGGAATATGATTGACTATTATGAAGGTCTGATGGAGGACGAGCAAAAAAAGGTATCAGAGGTTCTGGAATGTCTGTATAAGCAGACCTTTCTTTTGGAACATATTTATGATAAAAAAATAAAGAGATATATAATCAACAAGATGTTTTACCAATGTGACAAGCATCTGGAATTTATTAAGGCATACTTTGCAGTAATGGGGATGGAGGTAGTGGAAAACGCTCAATTGGGAATTATCTATCTGCGTTCCGGACAGGTAATGGGTGACAGGCTGACCAGGCTGGCTACCCTGTATGTGCTGGTATTGAAGCTAATCTATGATGAGCAGATGGCCACCGTGTCTTCCTCTGTCTATGTGGTAACTACCTTGGGAGCTATTCATGAAAAGCTGGGGGTATATGGTCTGTTGGAGAAGGCTCCCTCCGATTCAAAAATTAGAGAGACACTGGCGGTACTCAGGAGGTATCAGGTGATTGCACTACCGGATTTTATGGATAGTTTAGATGGTTATACAAGAATTATCGTCTATCCTACAGTGAATGTGATTTTAATGGGAGACGATGTAAGAGCCTTATTAAAAGACTTTGGAGAAGAAGGAGCAGGAGAAGGTGGAAGTGAATCATAGATTTCAGGCTTTGTCAAAAATTTGTCTGAATAATTGGCATTATATTCAACAGAAGGTGGTTTCGATTAGCGAAGGTATCAACTTTTTTACCGGACATTCAGGAAGTGGAAAATCCACAGTAATTGATGCCATGCAGATTGTGCTTTATGCGAATACGGATGGCCGGGGATTTTTTAATAAGGCAGCAACGGATGACTCCGACAGAAACCTAATTGAATATTTGCGAGGCATGGTAAATATTGGGGATGACAACAATTTTTCTTATTTAAGAAATCAGAATTTTTCCACGACTATTGTTCTGGAATTTAAGGATACGGAACGGAATACCTACCAATGTGCAGGGGTGGTTTTTGATGTGGAAACAGTGACTAATGAGATAACCAAGCTGTTTTTTTGGCATAAGGGAGTTCTGGCTGAGGATGGCTATCGCACAGCAGACCGTACCAAGTCTACAGAGGAAATCAAGCAATGGCTCTTAAGGAGTTTTGTTAAAGAGGACTGCTATTATGGTACTCATAATGAACGCTTTCGCAGACTGCTTTATGATATTTATCTGGGGGGACTGGATGTGGAAAAATTTCCCCGTCTGTTTAAAAGAGCCATTCCCTTTCGGATGAATATTAAGCTGGAGGAGTTTGTTAAGGAATATATCTGTATGGAGCAGGATATCCATATTGAGGATATGCAGCAAAGTGTCATGGAATATGGCCGTATGCGCAGGAAAATCGAAGAAATCTGTCAGGAGATGGAGAGACTGGAGGGTATCTGTCAACAGTATCAGCTGGTAGCTCAGGAAAGGGAAAAGGGCAGGCAGCTGTCTTATTTTATGGAAAAGCTGGAGATTCTCTTAAAGCAGCAGTTCCTTTCCCAAAGTCAGGAAAAAATAAAGACCTCTCAAGTCCAATTGGAGCAGACCAAACAGGAGATTGGAAAAAAGAAGGAGGAAATCAAAGGATGTCAGCAAAAGAGAGATGAGCTGTTTTTGCAGATTAATAACAGCAGCTATGAGCAGCTTCGTCGTCGGCTGGAGGAGTTGGAAGCCTGGCTGGAGAATCTGAACCGAAGCCGGGAAAGCTGGCAAAGGTATTCAGAAGCTTTGGAGGTATGGAACACGGTGGATAGTGTATCTTCACAGACACTTTGGGATATAGAGGCATTTCAAAAGGGGACGATTGACCAGGAAACCTTGCTGCGATTAAAAAGAGCTTTGTTAGAGGCAAAAAAAGAGGTAGATAGAGAATATAAGGATTTTCATGCACAATTAAGAGAAATTGACCAGAAAAAAAAGGCATTAGAGGAGGAATTATCCCGATTAAAGCAGGGAGAAAAGGTTTATCCCAGAGAGCTGGAGGAACTGCGTGAGGAGCTACAAAGGCAGCTGCAGGAAAAAACAGGAAGGTTGATTCCTGTGGAGATTTTGGCAGATTTACTGGATATTCGGAATAAGGAATGGGGAAATGCTGTGGAGGGCTATCTGAGCAACCAGAAGCTGGGGCTTCTTGTGGCACCGGAATTTGCCCATCTGGCCATGAAGGCTTATCAGTCTATGGATAGCAAAAAGTATTATCGCTATGGGGTGGTGGATACGGAGCAGGTATGTAAGGACAAACATCCGGTATTAGATGGTGCCTTATCTGAAGAAGTGAAAACAGATAAGCCCTATGTCAAAGCCTATATCGACTTTCTGTTGGGAAGGGTGGTAAAATGTAAGAGCATGGAAGAACTGAAAAGCTGTAAAATCGGTATTACCAGTGACTGTGTCTTGTATCATAGCTACCGGCTTCAGCATATGAATCCAGCCAGTTATACCAGATATGCTTATATTGGAAAAAACAGCTTGTCCCAAAGAATACGTCTGTTGCAAACAGAGATTCAGAAGTTGATGCAAAAACGTACTCCTATTCAGGAGGAGGCAGAAAAGGCAAAGCAGATTCTTGGTTATGAAGCCCTATCTCAGGAGGTAGAAAATTATACAAGGCTGCAGGAGGATATGCATAAAATTAAAAGGAAGGAGACAGAAAAAAAGAAGCTGGAACAGCGTCTGCAGGCAGAGGAGCATCTGGAAACGAAGCATATAGAGGAAGAAAAGACAGCCTTGGAGGCATTAATTGAAAGGGAGGAGGAAGTATTAAGGAGCAGGGAAAATCATAGGCAGCGTCTGGAGGAAGGAATAGAAGCAGAGGCGAAACGGATGGTGGAGCTAAATAAAGAACTGCTTGATTTACAGCAATTATTTGTACGGCAGCAGACGGATGAGGAGGCTTTTACCGTGTTTTTAACAGAAAATTCCGGGATAGCCTATGAAAAGCTGCAAGAGGATTGCAAAAAGAAGCAAAGTCAGGTCTTTGACATTTATGAAAGACAAAAGGAAGAATTGTTGAAGCTGCGGTCAGATTATCTGAAAAATTATCCTCAGCGTAATTTTGAATTAACAAAGGAAAGTAATGAGCAGTATGAAGAACTTTATCGTCGGCTAAACTGTGAGGATTTGGAGGAGTACAAGAGGAGAGCCACTGAGCAGGCTAAGACGGCAGTACTGCATTTTAAGGATGATTTTATGTATAAAATCCGCAGTGCTATCAAAGAGGCTATGCAGAGAAAGGATGAGTTGAACCGAATCATTACCCGTCTGGATTTTGGAAAGGATAAGTACCAGTTTTATATTGGCAAAAATAAGGGAGCTGACGGAGAATACTATGATATGTTTATGGATGATTCTTTAGAGATTAATCCTTCTGATTTGCATATTGGATTGGATAATCAGCTGAGTCTGTTTACTTTGGAGCATGAGAATACCTATGGGGCTATGGTGAATGATTTAATTAATATTTTTATTCCTCCAGTTAATGCCTCTATGGAGGAAATGGAGGAGGCAAAGCGAAATATGGATAAGTACGCAGATTACCGTACCTATCTGAACTTTGATATGCAGCAGATTATCCAAAATGAGGAGGAGACGATTAAGATTCGCCTAAGTAAGATGATTACGAAAAATTCCGGCGGTGAGGGACAGAATCCTTTATATGTGGCTCTGTTAGCCAGCTTTGCGCAGGCTTATAAAATTGATTTGCGTCCGGGTTTGCAACGTAATCCCACTATCCGTCTGGTTGTGCTGGATGAAGCCTTTTCCAAAATGGATGCAGAAAAGGTGGCAAGCTGTATTTCCCTGATGAGGGGACTGGGCTTCCAGGCGATTATCAGTGCAACCAATGATAAGATTCAAAATTATTTGGAAACAGTAGATAAGGTCTTTGTCTTTGCCAATCCCAATAAACGGGCTATTTCTATTCGGGAGTTTGAACGGAAGGAGTTTGAGCAGTTGAAGGGGGATATGGTGGAGGAAGGTGTATAAAATTGATGGATGAAAGATGGGGTAGAGAGGAGGATATTTAATTACCAAAGTAATATTATTTCTAAAGGAAGGGTTGATAATCACTTTTGAGTAAGAGATGGATAAATACAATTATTACTATAAATGAGCAAAGTTGAAAAATTGAATAAAACTATCAAAAGCATACCTATCTTGCTGCTGAAGCAGAGTCCATTAGTTAGGATAGGTGAAGTAAAAAGAACGAAAGCAATGAACTGGCAAGGAGCATATTACGAATGTTTTGGGATGAACATGAAACTGCAATATTGATAGCTACGTGTGCAGATTATCAAGTAGGCAAATGGAGTACAGGAAGCAGGCTGTTCTAAATGTGCAGAAAATCTGGACAAAGGAGGAGTGGTTATCCGCTCAAAGCTTTGTGGATGAGTTTATTTTAGAAACCCATCTGTCACAGGAGGTCTATCAGTATAGCTTATAAGTAAAAGGACAGAGCAGGTTTGCTCCATCCTTTATTTTTTATCTTACATAAGGTCATAAGTATATAGTCCCTACAGCAAAATAAGGGGGACAACCTATTTGGTACAGGGCAGTTTATAATAATTGAATCCCTAATCTTTCTGCCTCCTGCATCACGTCCTGGGGCCATAGAGAGCATTGTACCTCACCAATATGTGCTTTACGAAGGAAGAACATACAGATACGGGACTGACCAATACCTCCTCCTATGGTATAGGGAAGCTCTTCCTGAATAATCGCCTTCTGGAAGGGAAGTTCCGCACGCTCCGGGCATCCTGCCTTTTCTAGCTGGGAAAGAAGGGCTTCCTTATCTACACGGATTCCCATGGAAGACAGCTCCAAAGCAATATCCAATACAGGGTAGTAGACTACAATATCTGCATTTAATGCCCAATCATCATAGTCTGGAGCGCGACCGTCATGCTTTTCTCCCGATTCCAGTAAATCTCCAATTTGCATAATGCAGACGGCTCCTTTGGCCTTACTGATATAATATTCCCTCTCCTTTGGTGTATATTCGGGGAACATTTCTTCTAACTCTCTGGTAGTGACAAAGAAAATATCATGAGGCAGGATTTCTTCAATATAATCATATTGAATAGCCATATATTTTTCTGTTTTACGCAGTACCTTGTAGACGGTTTTTACTACATCCTTAAGGGTATCCAAAGTACGCTCCTGTTTGGTGATAATCTTTTCCCAGTCCCATTGATCTACATAGATGGAATGGATATTATCCGTGTCTTCATCTCTGCGGATGGCACTCATATCTGTATAAAGACCTTCTCCCGCAGAAAATCCATATTTTTTCAAAGCAAATCGTTTCCATTTTGCCAGGGAATGAACAATTTCAGCTTCTCTTCCATCCTGTCCTTTCATATCGAAGGTTACAGGGCGTTCGATTCCATTTAAATTATCATTCAGTCCGGACTCTGGAGTGACAAAGAGAGGGGCGGAGACCCTCAACAGATTGAGGCGTTCTGCCAGAAGATTCTGGAAAAAGTCTTTGACAGTTTTGATACCAATTTGAGTGTCATACAGATTTAGTGCAGACTGATAGTCCTTAGGAATCATAAAATTTTTCATCATATTATCCTCACTTTTTGATACGGTCATCAGTTTCTCCAATATATATTTAAACGCTTTTTGCAACAGAATGCAAGAAGTATTTATATTTTTGGCAAAAATATATGATTATAATACAGCCCAAACACCCAGCTCTTCTACTTCAAGTATACTAAGTATAAACTCATTTTGTGCAAATACAATAGATGCTGAGTGGAAACTTGTATCCCAAAGTTTATCAGTTATCTGATATCTTAGGATGGTTTTCTATTCAGGAATAAATTTACATCAAAGAGCATATGCTGGAAAGTATCGAAGGTGAGAAGGAGCCTTTTGTAAAAAAACGCGATAGATAGCAGAAAAAGCCAGTCCTTTTGCTTCCAAAGATTAGAGAGGAAAATAGCAGAAATGCTTATCATCTTGTAATAGGAAATGGACAACCCTGTCAAAGGCTATTGTCTATTTGAACAAAAATAAAAGAGGATGGAGAAATATACTGGATAATTTTTAAAAGCTGTAAAATATCGCACTTTTCGCCACTTTTTATTTAAGAATATTTTGCTTTACTTTTGTAAAAATTTGGATATAATACATTCATAACAAAGGTAAATGTTTAATCAAGTAGAAAGGGTGGTTTTTATGGTACAGCGTAAAATAAAATTAAAACTGGATGAAGTAAAGGATTTTGTAACAGCAGCCTCCAGATGTGACTTCGATATTGACATCAGTTATAACAGGTTTATCGTTGATGCAAAATCTATTGTGGGTGTACTGGGATTGGATCTTGCACAGGTACTGACGGTGTCTTATTCCGGTTATAGCCCTGAGTTTGAAGAATTGATGAAAAAGCTGGCTCCGGCCTGCTGACAGAAAAATACAAAAGGATATCAAGAGGAGGAATAGTTTCCTTCTTGAACAAAAAGCCCGGAGAGTAGATACTTTCCGGGCTTTTTGTTCAGGTGAGGAGTTTTTGGGAAGATAATCCTTCTAGTGAATCAGGGAAACGCTGATTAAAGTATTTCCTGCACTGGATTTTCTCCACAAAGCGGAGTGCGTAGCGTGGTGTGGAAAGTAACAATTAATCAATGATAAAGTCAAAGTGGATATTCGGTTAAATATTGGAATATAGAAGTCGACTCACAGCAGCAACAGCTTCTGCATCAGTTTCCAGCAGCTCATATTCGCTTATTCCGGCCACACCCATGGCAACCTGTGGGTTGCGGTACTGCATCCCACTTTCCTTCACTCTTTTACCAGACATATGGAAGGCGGTAAGAGAGGTCTCAGCAAGCAACGTACGGACAACAGACTCATCCACACCGGCTCCTGCCATAAGGGAAAGGCGGGAGTCTGCCTGGGTGAATAGTTCTTTCAGCAGAGGGATACCCTGAAGACAGTTATTTTGACAGCCGGAGGTTAGAATGGTATGGAAACCAAGCCGGATAGCATCCTCCAGAGATTGAAAGGGGTCACGGCACATATCAAAGGCACGGTGAAGGGTGAGGTGCATAGATCCAGCCTGTTGTATCAGCTTTTGGAGAGCCTGACTATCCAGACTGCCATCAGGTTGAAGGCAGCCGATTACCACTCCATCTGCACCAGCCTGACAGAAGGTTTGGATTTCCATTTCCATTTGTGCAAGCTCTGCCTGACTATAGAGGAAGTCACCAAATCGGGGACGAATCAGGATATGGATAGGGAGCGAAACAGCCTTTCTTACCTGGGCAAAGAGGGCAGGAGAGGGGGTGGTACCACCGATAATAAGATTGGCACACAACTCCAGCCGTTTAGCCCCTCCTTTTTGTGCCATTATGGCAGAAGCTACACTGTCTGCACAGCATTCCAGAATATAGGGGGAATCTTTCATAGAACTAATCCTTTTCCTTTCAAAAAAACGTAACAAAGTTCAGCCCGCATCATTCGCAAAGGCACTTATGGCACTGTTGCACTGCTGTACAACTGACTTTACCCATCATAGGACACATTTATACCCTGTATAGACTCATTCATGGCAGCCAATTCGCCTATAACACGCATAGCTGAACGATTACAAAAAATGTCCGAAAGCCAGGAATGGTATGGTTTTCGGACGTTTTCATGGGTTATCATTCATTTTCTATTGGAATATAGCGGGTAGCAAATTTATCAGCCCCACATACATGCCTTTCTAAGTCATTCTCAGTGACAATATAGTCTCCTTCACGAAGAAAAGTGATTCCCCTTCTATTTTGAATAAAAGGGCAGACGATGGAGCCATCCTCTTTTGTGATTTTAATAAGATTTTCAGGGCTAATCCATCCGTTGGTAATCACTGTAGTATACAGTTCAAAACCATCTTCCATCCCCATATCGGGTGTATATTGCCTGGCATCCACAAGCAAAGAAACCCGTTTATATTTTTTTCCGGTATTCATAGCTATACTCCTTTCAAAATTCGAGTGAAGCTGCAGTCTATAAGAAAATATCCTGAAAAGAGATATTTTCTTATAGGCTGCAGTTTAATCTCAAATTTGTTTTTTCTTATTTTAGCTTAAATTGGAAAAAAATACAATCTTTTACGCTAATAATCCTGGAATCAAACGAGCCAATTCTTTGGCCAGCAAATCATGGCTTTCTTTGGTTAAATGCATATAGTCATTGGGATGCATTTTCATACCAGGAATCTTTCCTGCATCTAGGAAGTGGCAGCCTGTCAGTTTGGCAGTTCGTTCATAGTAGACAGCCAGCTCTCGGGATTTTTCTGCACAGCCTTGTCCCATTTCGTTTGCGACAAAGGTAGTCTCATAGCCATCTTCAATAGGAGCGGGGGCTATCAGGAGAATATTGGGCTTTCCATTCCTCCAGGCATCGGTGACAGACTGAGCCTTCTTCGTTAGACGCTCCAGTCCCTTGGCAATATTTTCTGCATTTGAACTGAACCGTTCCTTGGTATCATTAGTCCCCAGCATAATAATCAGCAAATCCACCGGTTCATGGGTCATCAGTGTGACAAAGATAGAGGACAGACCGCTTAGACCTTCAAAAAGAGGATCTTCATAAACTGTGGTACGACCGCTCAGGCCTTCTTCACGAACCAGGTAGCCTTCTCCCAGGTATGTATCCAAAAGGCAGGGATAGCGTTCGGTATCACTAAAACGTCCCATCGTTTCAGAACAGTAACCATGGGTATTAGAGTCCCCAAAGCATACGATAGTTTTTTTCGTTGTATCCTTCATTCAGACCTCCCCGGCTTTATAAGCTTTATGCCTCTTCTATTGCTTTTTTGATGTCCTCATAAAGCTTAAGGATTTCCGGATCCTTTGCATCTACAGGAAGGAAGGGAAGACGGGGGTCACCAATATCCACACCATCCAGACGGATAATCGTCTTGCAGGCACCATACATGGAAGGGAAGGAGCAGAGGCGATAGATAAGCATAGTAATGGTCACCTGCAGTTGTTTTGCTTCTTCAATCTTTCCGGCACGAATCAGCTCTTCCATCTTTAAATAAAGCTCCGGCATAGCACCATAGGTACCACCAATACCGGCATCAGCACCCATCAGACGACCGGCCAGATACTGCTCATCAGGACCATTAAATACGATAAAGTCGCTGCCTCCTGCATTTTTATAACGAAGAATGTCGTTGGTGGGCTCAGAGGAGCATTTTACACCGGCTACCCTTTCATTTTCCAGCATACGGTTAAACAGGTTCATGGAAAGATTAAAACCAGTCAGCTGGGGAATATTGTAGATAAAGAAAGGAAGGTCAGCAGCTTTAGTAATTTCGGTCCAATGGGTATATACACTTTCCTCACTGGGACGGTAATAAACACAGGGTACTGCTGAGGTAGCATCAGCTCCTGCTTCCTGCGCATGCTGAGCAAGCTGGGCAGAATGGATGGTAGAAGGGCAGCCTACATGAACAATAATGTTCATCTCATCTCCAGCTTCAGCTTTAACTGCTTCCACCACCTGTTTTCTTTCCTCCAGATCCATCAGAAAGCCTTCACCGGTGCTGCCACATACATATAAACTTTTTACCCCTTTGTTGATGTAGTAGCGGGTAAGTTTTTTTGTTGCCTCTAAATCCACATCACTGTTTGCTTTAAAGGGTGTGTTGAGAGCAACTGTTACATTTTTAAAGCGTGATACATCGTATTTTGACATAATACCATACCTCTCTGTTTAGATTTTTAACTGGGAATGTAACTGCTCAGTACCTTCACAGTTACGATGCAAAAATCTATGAAAATCGCCTATGGCGATGGAATTTTTGCTCGCTACAACTATGTTTTCGTACGGTCAGCACAGCAAGTATGCAGACCTGCTGAATAGTTACCTAAGAATATCATATCACTTTTTATCCTGTTTTTCAATTCTATTTCCTTATCACAATGAAAAAAATTTCCTTTTCAAAAAAATATATTGAAAAAAATACCCATACATGATATAGTAACAACACACAAAGAAAAGAAGTAAAAAGATGAAAAATTTGGTAAAGGAGGAAAAACCGTGACAAACCAGGAGGTAAAAGAACAGATTAAAGGTAGGCTGATTGTTTCCTGTCAGGCTTTAAAGGAAGAACCTTTACACAGTTCATACATAATGAGTCGTATGGCATATGCGGCGATGCTGGGAGGAGCTGCTGGAATTAGAGCGAATACGGTAGAGGACATTACAGAAATCAGGAAGACAGTGGAACTTCCTATCATTGGAATTATCAAACAAATATATGGGGACTGTAATGTATATATTACTCCTACGATGAAGGAAGTAGATGCATTAGTGGCTTGTGGATGTGAGATTATCGCCATTGATGCCACAAAAAGACCCCGTCCTGCGGGTGCTGACCTGGACGGATTTTTTAAAGACGTAAGAGAAAAATATCCGAAGCAGCTGTTTATGGCAGACTGTTCTTCTATTGAAGAAGGTTTGCATGCAGCAGAGATAGGCTTTGATTTTATTGGAACGACAATGAGTGGCTACACAGAATATACGAAAGGAGCCACACTGCCTAATGTGGAGATGATTCAAACATTGGTAAAGGAGTGTGGAAAGCCGGTTATTGCAGAAGGTGGTATCTGGTCTCCTGAAGATTTGGTAAGCGTTTTTGAAGCAGGAGCCTTTTCGGCAGTAGTAGGTACAGCCATTACCAGACCTATGGATATTACCAAACGTTTTGTGAAAGCAATTGAAAAATAGCAAAAAATGCAGTATGATGAAGAAGGGGAAGCAAGGGTAGCAGTTAGCAATTCCGCTAATTACTATATTTTTACTTATTTACAAGGAGGATATGAAATGAAGAAAAAGGTATTGGCAATGTTATTGGCAAGTGCTATGGTATTGGGACTTGCAGCCTGCGGTAACTCCGCACAGCAGACAACTCAGCCTGCAGCAGATGAAACATCAAAGAATACGCCGGCAGAGACACCTGCTGAGCAGCCTGCAGAGACACCTGCTGAGCAGCCTGCAGAGGCACCTGCTGAAGTAACAGAGATTACTTGGTGGGCATTCCCTACATTCACACAGGAGAATGCGAATGATGGTGCAGGAACTTATGAGCAGAAGATTATTGATGCTTTCCAGGCAGCAAACCCGGATATTAAGGTAAATCTGGAGACAATCGACTTTACTTCTGGACCGGAGAAGATTGTAACAGCAATTGAGGCAGGTACTGTTTGTGACGTATTATTTGACGCACCTGGACGTATTATCGACTATGGTAAGAAGGGCAAACTGGCTCCTCTTGATGATATGTTTACTGCTGAGTTTGCAGCAGATGTAAACAATGATGCATTATTACAGGCATGTAAGGCAGGAGATACTGCTTATATGTATCCTATCAGTTCTGCTCCCTTCTATATGGCATTTAATAAGGCTATGGTTGAGGATGCAGGCGTAGCAGATTTAATTAAAGATGGCTGGACAACAGACGACCTGACTAAAGTACTTACTGCATTAAAGGATAAGGGATATAATCCTGGTTCTGTATTCTGTAGTGGTCAAGGTGGTGACCAGGGTACAAGAGCATTTTTCGCTAATCTGTACTCCGGTGCAATCACAGACGATGCAGTAAGCACCTACACAGTAAATGATGAAGCTGGTGTAAAGGCTTTAGCTTATATTAAGGATGCGGTAGACAACGGACTGTTGATGAATGGTTCTGCTTATAATGGTGGTGACGATATCCAGAACTTTGCAAATGGACAGACCTCCTTTACTCTGCTTTGGTCTCCTGCACAGCCTGATACACAGAAGGCTTTGTTAGAGGGCAGTGGCGTACAGTATCTGGAAGTTACCTTCCCTTCTGATGATGGTGTGGCAGAGTTAGAGTATCTGGTAAATGGTTTCTGTGTATTTGATAAGGGTGATGCAGCAAGAATTGAAGCTTCCAAGAGATTTATCCAGTTTATCTGTGACGATGCAGAGTGGGGTCCTAAGAACGTAGTAAGAACCGGTTCTTATCCTGTACGTCAGTCTTTTGGCAATCTGTATGAAGGTGATGCAAGAATGACAGAGCTGGCTAGTTGGACGAAGTATTACTCTCCTTACTACAACACCATTGACGGTTATGCAGAAATGAGAACCTACTGGTTCCCTATGCTGCAGGCAGTAATGAATGGTGATATGGAGCCTCAGGCAGCAGCAGACGATTTCAATACAAAGGCAAATCAGTCTATTGCAACAGCACAGGCAGCAGCACAATAATCAAAAATTTGATAGTTGATTAGTGAATGATGATTTCCTCCCTGCATATAATTGTGGGGAGGAAATATCAAGTAACAAGGTATTTGGGTAGGGGTGAGGATGGTTGAGAGTCCTGGATTTTCAGCCAAAGACTCGGCATAGGCCCGGTTCTCCTGGCCTTGGAAAGGAGCAAATATATAGTCATGAGTAAAACAAATAAAATAAGGATGAGGGAGACAGTGATATCTTATATCTTCCTGGCTCCTGTACTGTTTTTCTTTATTGTATTCGTGTTGGTTCCCATGGGCATGGGGGTTGTAACGAGCTTTTTTAACTACACAATGCAGGATTTTACCTTTATTGGAATTGATAACTATATCAGGATGTTTCAGGATCCCGTATTTGGAAAATCTCTGAAAAATACGCTGATTATTGTAGTGGGTTCCGTGCCAATTGTAGTGGCTTTTGCCCTCTTTGTGGCATCCCAGACTTATGAAAGAAATGCATTTACACGTTCCTTTTTCCGTTGTGTATTCTTTCTTCCGGTAGTAACCGGAACGGTAGCAGTAACCGTAGTGTGGAAATGGATTTACGATCCATTGTCAGGTATTATGAATTATGTATTGAATGATACCTTAGGTATAATTGAAAGAGATATTATGTGGTTGGGTGATAAAAAATATGCTTTGATATCCATTATTATCATCCTGTTAACGACTGCAGTAGGACAGCCGATTATCTTGTACATAGCTTCTATGGGTAATATTGATAAATCCCTGGTAGAGGCTGCTGAGGTGGATGGAGCCAATAAATTCCAGGTGTTCTGGAGTATTAAATGGCCTTCTCTTCTTCCTACTACACTTTATATTGTGGTTATTACGACAATTAACTCTTTCCAGTGTTTCTCATTGATTCAGCTTTTAACATCAGGTGGACCAAACTATGCAACCACCACACTTATGTATTATCTGTATGAAAAAGCCTTTAAGCTCTCCGAGTACGGATATGCAAATACAATAGGTGTATTTTTAGCAATTATGATTGGTCTCATCAGCTTCATCCAGTTTAAGCTGCTTGGAAATGACGTGGAATATTAGGAGGGAGACAACAATGAAGAAAAAAACTACACCTTTTGGCGTATTTGCTATAGTAATTTTAAGTGTTCTCACCATACTTTTTGTCTTTCCTTTTTACTGGATTATGACGGGTTCCTTCAAGTCGCAGGCAGATGCGGTAAAGCAGCCTCCCCAGTGGTGGCCTCAGAACCCTACTCTGGAAAACTATGAAAAGCTTCTGGTGCAGAATCCCGCAGGACAGTGGTTATTCAACAGTGTGTTAATCTGTCTGGTGACGATGCTTCTGGTATGTGTGACTTCATCTCTGGCAGGTTATGTATTAGCGAAAAAGAGGTTTTACGGACAGGCGCTTCTGTTTAGTGTCTTTATCGTAGCGATGGCACTGCCAAAGCAGGTTATTCTTGTTCCTCTGGTACGTATGATTAGTGGAATGCAGATGCATGATACTTTATGGGCGGTAATATTACCCCTGATTGGATGGCCCTTCGGTGTATTCCTGATGAAACAGTTCAGTGAAAATATTCCGACAGAGCTTCTGGAATCGGCAAAGATTGATGGCTGTAATGAGCTTCGTACCTTTATTAGTATTGCATTTCCTATTGTAAAGCCAGGATTTGCAGCATTAGCAATCTTTACCTTTATTAACACATGGAACGACTACTTTATGCAGCTGGTTATGCTGGCATCCAGAAAGAATCTGACGATTTCGCTGGGTGTGGCAACTCTACAGGCCGAGCTGTCTACGAACTATGGATTGATTATGGCTGGTGCAGCATTGGCTGCTGTGCCGATTGTTACCGTGTTCCTAGTATTCCAGAAATCTTTTACACAGGGTATTACTATGGGTGCCGTAAAGGGATAAAAAATAGGATGAGGGACTGTCTATTTAGGCAGTCCTTTTTGCGATAAAAGGAGTGCATAAAAAGATGATATATGATAAAATAGAAAATATAAAGAACTATAAAGGCATATCAAAGTGGCTGGATGCAGCAGTAGATTTTTTAGAAAAGACGGATTTGAGTACCCTTCCTATGGGAAAGACAGTCATTTGTGAGGATCATGTGTTTATCAATGTGATGGAGGCAGAAACTTTGCCGGAAGACAAGGTTTTTTTTGAAATTCATAAAAAATATATGGATATCCAGATAGACATTGAAGGAACAGAAATGCTGCAGATAGGGCTGGACAGAGGAACTGTAGTCAAGGAATATCAGGAAGAGATTGATTTTGGTAGCTTTGAATGCAGTCTGTCTGCAAGTTGTATCTTAGGACCGGGAAGATTCGTTATCTGTATGACAGAGGAACCTCATAAGCCCACATTGACTTATGGACAAGCTGGAAAAGTGAAAAAATGTGTAATCAAGGTAGAGGTAGATTAATATGGACAAGAAAATAGCAGTTTTGGATATTGGGGGAACTTCCATTAAATCAGGTTTATTTATAGGTGATGTGCTGACAGAGCAGGAGGAACATTCAACCAATGCATCCCAGGGCAGCGAATATGTGATGCAGCGTGCAAAAGAAATCTTGGAAACAATCTGGAAAAAATGTGGCGGATTTGATGGAATAGGTATTAGTACAGCAGGACAGGTGAACTTTGAATCAGGTTCTATTTCCTATGCAAATTCTAATATTCCCGGTTATACAGGTACCAAGATAAGAGACATTATGGAGGAAAAATTTCAGGTGCCTGTAGCAGTGGAAAATGATGTGAATGCAGCAGCACTTGGGGAGGCTAAATATGGAGCAGGCAGACAGATGAAGGATTTTATCTGCCTTACCTACGGTACAGGAGTGGGTGGAGCCATCGTGTTAGATGGAGATGTCTACCGGGGGAGCAGTTTTTCTGCCGGTGAGATGGGCGCCTTAATTATCCATCCGGAGGAAAGGAATGCAAAGGTGGATATGTACAGTGGCTGCTATGAAAAATATGCTTCTACTACAGGGCTGGTGAAAAGAGCAATGGCAGTAGATGCTTCTCTTGATAATGGAAGAAAGGTATTTGCATCACTGGATCGGGAGGAAGTAAAAGCAACAGTAGATGGGTGGATAGATGAAATTGTCTGTGGTCTGGTATCCTTAATCCATATTTTTAATCCTGCCGGAATTATTTTGGGCGGTGGCGTAATGGCTCAAAAATATGTACTGGAGCAGATACAAAAAAGGGTAAAGGAAAATATTATGGAAACCTATCGACATGTTTCTATCGTCAATACCGGTTTGGGAAATGAAGCAGGAATGTATGGAGCGGCCTATTTGTTAAAGCAACGGATGGGGTTATGAGCAAGTAGTGAAATTCAATGAAGTTGAATTTGCGGATTGTGAATATCCACTTTGACCAGGAGGGGAGCTATGGAAAAGATGAGGAACATAAAGGGAAAAAGAGGATATGGACCCAGGATGAAAATCCAGTTGATTGTGGGGTTTCTTGTCCCCATTCTGATTCTGATTGTAGTAGGAGGAATAACCTATCATAGAGCAGGTGCGAGTCTGATTGCAAATTATGAAGATGCTACTATGGGGTCTATTTCTATGGGAAGTAAATATCTGGACTTCGGATTTGGTACAGTGATGTCAGAGATGCTGCAGTATACGATGAACAGCGATTTATCAGCATATGCCTATGGAAGCCTGAAAAATAATCCGGCAGAGGGAAATTTACTTTATAATAAGATGCAGTCTCAGGTTACTGTCAGTCAGACAGCGAATAGCTTTGTGGAGGGTATTTATATTGTCCCTCTGTCAGACAGTCGGATTATCAGCCATCGAACTGGTTATGGTAATGGATTTTATGAAGATTGGGCACAGTCAAATGAGGCACATAAGATGCTAGTGGGGAACAGTAATTATGCTTGGAGCGGAACTCATCCTTTTGCTGATGAGAGGTTGAAAATTAATCAGGAAAAGTATGCCATATCCTATATCGGTGTTCTGGCTAATAAGTCAGCCTGTGTAATTATAGATATTAGTGCAGAAGCTATTTTAGAGAGTTTGCAAAGTTTGAACCTGGGCAAAGGAAGTATGGCAGCCTTTATTACAGCAGATGGCAGAGAGCTTACCTATTATCAGCAGGAAGAAGGGAAGGTCACCTTTGGTTTGGAGGGGATTGTATTTTCTAATGAGGAATTTTATCATTCCTTTATCAATGGAGAGTCTGCAGTAGGTTCAGGCTATGTAGAGTATCTGGGAACAGAATACCTGTTTATGTATGGTAAATCGGAAGTAAATGGAAGTGTATTATGTGCTATGGTTCCCAAATCTACAGTGATTAAGGGGGCCAACGATATGAAGATGATTACCGATATTCTGGTGGTAGTAGCCTGTATTGTGGAAGGAATATTGGCTGTGATTATCTGTTCCAATATTACCGTTTCCATGGGAAGGATTACCAGGAAACTGAACTGTGCAGCAGAGGGAGATTTGACAGTAGAATTGACTACAGTAGGAAAAAGTGAATTTAGTCGTCTTTCCAAAAATATTATGGGGATGGTGGGACATACCAGAATACTGATTCAGAAGGTGGGAGAAAGTCTTACCACAGTGCGGGAATCTTCTGAGAAAGTCGCAGATGTTTCCGATCGAATGTGGGAGAATGCAGAAAGTATATCGGCAGCCATTAAAGAGATTGATGCAGGTGTTTCGGACCAGTCAGAGAGTATTCAAAACTGTGCTTGTATGATGGAGCAGTTGTCTGAGCGAATCGAGGGAATCAACTCGGATGTAGCAGATGTAGCCCAATTTACTGATTCTACGAAGGAGATGATTAGCAAAGGTATGCTGACCATTAACGAATTGTCAGGACAGGCGAAGGCAGCTTCCCATATTACAGAAAAGGTACAGACTAATGTAGGAATGCTGGAAGAAGAATCTTTAAAGATTCGCAGCTTTGTGGATATTATCAATGATATTTCCAGACAAACCAATCTGTTGTCTTTGAATGCTTCAATAGAAGCAGCCAGAGCTGGACAGGCTGGTAAAGGATTTTCTGTCGTAGCAGAAGAAATTCAAAAGCTGGCAGAGGAGTCAATGAGAGCGGCTGCAGAAATTGAAAAGGTAGTGGTTCAGATTCGCCAGAGAATGGGTGATACTGTAGATGCCGCCGGTAATGCAAAGGAAGCAGTGGGCAGACAGGCAGAAGCAGTTCAGGAGGCCAAGGAGGTATTTGACAAAATTAATCGATATATGGAACAGCTCCTGGGTAAGATGGAAGACATTAGTGAGAACGTGAGGTGTGCAGATGAAGGAAGGCTCGTTACTATGGAAGCCATTGATAATATTTCTGCTGCTTCTTTGGAAACAGCAGCCTGCTCATCTGTGGTAAGCAAGACGGTGGACAGCCAGCTGGAGAGTGCAGATACACTCAGGATTTCAGCAGCTGAGTTGGAAGATCATATGAAAGAACTGACAGAGGTACTGACAGCATTTAAGGTATAAATTGGAAGGGAGTATTAATACGGGTGGAGCAGAGTTTTGTATTGGAGATTCAGGCGGCATATAATCAGTTTACAAAGGCTGAGAAAAAGGTGGAAGACTATGTGATAGGAAATCAACAGAAGGTACTGTATATGTCTATTACGGATTTGGCTGATGCCTGTGATGTGGGAGATACCAGTGTTTATCGATTTTGCCGGAGTATGAATCTTCAAGGCTATCAGGAATTTAAGATGAGGCTGTCCCTGGGACAGGGGACAGCTCAGGAAACCGATGAAATGGAGAAAACCCATGATTTAGCAGAAACAGTAATGAATCTTAATATCAGAGCTCTTAAGGATACCTATGCTTTGCTGAACAAGGAAGATTTTGAAAAAGCTCTGGCTATGTTTAGTCAAGCAGGCAGAGTCTATTTTTTTGGTATAGGAGACAGTCTGTTGACTGCACAGGAGGCCTGCAACAAGTTTTTAAGAGTTACAAACAAGGTAATCTGTATTACCGATTCCCATATGCAGGCTATGGCAGCTTCTACTGCATCACAGGATGATTTATTTATTATTATTTCTTATACAGGCTCTACAAAGGATAATATTCTGGTGGCTAAGCTGGCTAAGCAGTCCGGGGCGAAGGTGGTGTGTATTTCCCATTTCAGAAAATCACCTCTGACAGCTTATGCCGATGTAACACTGCTTTGCGGAGCCGATGTAAGTCCATTGGATGGAGGCTCCATGACGGTGAAAGTGGGACAGCTTTATTTAACAGATTTATTGTATCAGGAATATTACAGTCGGAATTATAAGGTATGTCGTAAAAATAATGAAAAAACCTCCAGTGCAGTGTTGGATAAGCTGTTTTAAGAATTAGCAGGAGGTAAGGTTTTGTGCTTGCACAACAGGAATGAATTTATAGATAAAAAGGAGAGAAATTATGCGTAGGGAACTGGAAAAAACCTATGATCCCAAGGGAATTGAAGATAAGCTATATCAAAAGTGGATGGAAAAGAAATACTTTCATGCAGAGGTAGACAGAAGCAGGAAGCCATTTACTATCGTCATTCCTCCGCCAAATATTACAGGACAGCTACATATGGGACATGCTTTGGATAATACCATGCAGGATATTTTAATTCGATTTAAAAGAATGCAGGGCTTTAATGCACTTTGGCAGCCGGGAACAGATCACGCTTCTATTGCTACAGAAGTAAAGATTACAGAGAAGCTCAAGGAGGAAGGAATTGATAAGAATGAACTGGGCAGAGATGGCTTTTTAGAGCGTGCCTGGGAGTGGAAAAGAGAGTATGGTGGAAGGATTATTGAACAATTAAAGAAGCTGGGGTCTTCCTGTGACTGGGACAGAGAACGGTTTACTATGGATGAAGGCTGTAACAAAGCGGTTACAGAGGTATTTTGCAAAATGCATGAAAAGGGATGGATTTATAAGGGCAGCAGAATTATCAACTGGTGTCCGGTCTGCAATACTTCTATTTCTGATGCTGAGGTAGAATACCAGGAGCAGGCAGGGCATTTCTGGCATATCCGCTATCCTTTAATAGAAGAGGATGGGCAACCCAGTAAGACAGAGTTTTTAGAGTTTGCAACCACCCGTCCGGAGACCATGCTGGGAGATACTGCAGTAGCAGTTAATCCGGAGGATGAAAGATATCGGGCATGGATTGGCAGAAAGGTACTTCTTCCGATTCTGAACAGAGAGATACCTGTAGTGGCAGACGACTATGTAGATATGGAGTTTGGAACTGGTGTGGTAAAGATTACACCAGCCCATGACCCTAACGATTTTGAGGTAGGGAAAAGGCATCAGCTTCCTGAAATTAATGTGATGAATGATGATGCTACCATCAATGCCAATGGAGGAAAATTTCAGGGAATGGATCGATATGAGGCTCGGGCAGCTATCGTAAAGGAACTGGATGAAATGGGACTTTTGGTTAAAGTAGAGGACTATTCCCACAATGTAGGTACTCATGACAGATGTCAAACCACCATAGAGCCTTTGATTAAAAAGCAGTGGTTTGTAAAGATGGGAGAACTGATTCAGCCGGCAGTTCAGGCAGTAAAGAATGGAGACATCAAACTGGTACCGGAGCGGATGGAAAAGACCTATTTTAACTGGACGGATAACATCAGAGACTGGTGTATCAGCCGTCAGCTTTGGTGGGGACATAGAATACCAGCCTACTATTGTGAGGAATGTGGAGAAATTATGGTAGTCCGGATGCAGCCAAAGGCATGCAGTAAGTGTGGATGCAGTCAACTGGCACAGGATGAGGATACACTGGATACCTGGTTTTCTTCTGCTCTCTGGCCTTTTTCTACACTGGGATGGCCGGAAAAAACGGAGGATTTGGACTATTTTTATCCCACTGACGTGCTGGTGACAGGCTATGATATTATCTTTTTCTGGGTAATTCGTATGATTTTTTCAGGCTATGAACAGATGAAAGAAAAGCCCTTCCATACAGTCTTGTTCCATGGCTTAGTCAGGGATTCTCAAGGAAGGAAGATGAGTAAATCGTTGGGAAATGGTATCGACCCATTGGAAATTATAGAAAAGTATGGTGCAGATGCACTAAGACTGACTTTGATTACCGGAAATGCACCAGGAAACGATATGCGTTTTTATTATGAAAGGGTAGAAGCCAGCCGGAATTTTGCTAATAAGGTTTGGAATGCTTCCCGCTTTATTATGATGAATATGACAGATGAGGAGATAGAGCAGGATGAAGTTATGCCGCTGGAGTTGCTGCAGCCTGTGGACAAGTGGATTCTTTCCAAGCTTAACAATCTGATTAGAGAAGCTACGGAAAATATGGAAAACTTTGAACTGGGTATTGCGGTACAGAAGGTTTATGACTTTATCTGGGATGAATTTTGTGACTGGTATATTGAAATGGTAAAACCCAGACTCTACAATTCAGACGATACAGCCAGTCAGAGGGCTGCACTGTGGACGCTGAAAAAGGTGCTGCTAGAGAGTCTGAAGCTTCTCCATCCCTATATGCCCTTTTTAACCGAGGAAATTTTCTGTTCGCTGCAGTCTCAGGAGGAATCCATTATGATTTCTGCCTGGCCGGTATATCGGAAAGAGTGGAGCTTTGCAAAGGAAGAAAAGGCTATTGGTATCATCAAGGAGGCAGTCAGAGGTATCCGTAACGTAAGGATGCAGATGAATGTAGCTCCCAGCAGAAAGGCTAAAGTATATGTAGTCAGTGAGGAGCAGAGTATATTAGATACCTTTGAGGAAGGAAAACTCTTTTTTGCAGTCCTTTCCTATGCTTCTGAGGTAGCAGTACAGCAGGATAAGGAAGGAATCAGTGAAGATGCAGTATCGGTAGTGATTCCCAATGCTACTCTCTATATTCCCTTTGCAGAGCTGGTGGATATTAGTCAGGAAATTACCCGTTTAGAGAAAGAAGAAAAAAGACTGCAGGGTGAGTTGGCAAGAGTTAATGGTATGCTGGGGAATGAACGGTTTATTTCCAAGGCACCCCAGGAGAAGATTGCAGAAGAAAAGGAAAAGCTGGAGAAGTATACCCAGATGATGGAGCAGGTAAGGCAGCGTCTGACCCAGCTAAAAGCCAATGGCTAAGGGATATACACTATCAGAAAAGACTGGATGGTATGAAGGAAGGAAGGAAGGACAGGAAGGTCATGTTAGCATCCTATCAGGAGGCAGAAGAATATTTGCTGGATATCCCTAAGTTTTCATCCAAAAACAGAGTAGAGGATACGGTTAGTTATCTGGAGGTTTTAGGGAGTCCGGAGAAGGAACAGAAGATAATTCATGTAGCAGGCACAAACGGAAAAGGTTCCGTTTGTGCCTACTTGTGTTCGATTTTAATGGAAGCAGGGTATTCAGTAGGTATGTTTACCTCCCCTCATCTGGTGGAGATAAGAGAGAGGTTCCGTATCGATGGGATACCTGTATCAGAGGAAGACTTTATTACAGCCTTTGTAACGGTAATGGAAAGGTTGGAACAGGCCAGGAAAAAAATTGGCAAAGACAACTATCATCCGACTTTTTTTGAGCTTTTATTTTTAATGGGGATGGTGGTCTTTCAGAATAAAAAGCCAGACTATCTTCTGCTGGAGACAGGGATGGGAGGCAGGCTGGATGCCACAAATGCAGTAAGTAATCCTGTTCTTACAGTAATTACACAAATTGGGATGGATCATATGGAGTATTTGGGAGAGACGGTAGAAAAGATTGCAGGAGAAAAGGCGGGCATTATTAAACCAGGCGTACCTGTCGTTTATTGCGATAAAAAAACGGAGGCTTCTCAGGTAATCAAAAAGAAGGCGGAAAGCCTTGGAAACAGGGCGGTTGGAGTAAAAAGTTCAGATATTTTTAATATGAATTTAAGAAATAAAAGCATTGATTTTTCTATATCTTCTCGTTATTATGGTTATATTGCCTTGAAAGTGAAGACGAAGGCATTGTATCAGACAGAGAATGCAGCTATTGCCGTTCGGTGCATGGAAGAGCTGCCTGAGAGAACAAACGTGACAGCAGAACAGATAAGACGAGGAGTAGAAAAGGCACGTTGGGAGGGCAGGATGGAAGAGGTACTTCCCGGGGTATATTTGGATGGAGCCCATAATGAGGATGGGATTCATGCTTTTTGCCATACAGTGAAGGCAGATGGTTGCAAAGGAGAACGGTTTTTGATTTTTGCTGCTGTGGCAGATAAAAACTTTGAAGCAATGATAGATAGATTGAGAGAAAGCCAGTTATTCAGCCGTGTCGTGATTCCATGCCTGGTAAATAAAAGAGCAGCTAAGCCGGGAAAGCTGGAACAGAAATTTACAGAAGGGAACGGTGGAAGGAAGGAGTGTCTTCTGGTACAGGATACAAAAGAAGCACTGGAGTATCTGCTTTCAGGGAAAAAGGATGAGGATATAATCTATGCAGCAGGTTCACTTTATCTGGTAGGTGAGATAAAGGCATTATTAAGGAGGAGAAGCTGTGATTAATTTTGAGGAAGAATTGAAAAAATTTCATCCCAGCCTGGAGATTGAGGATGCAGAGGATGCGATTCATAGCCAGGATTTAACCGATGTGGCTGATATACTAATCAATATGCTCAAAATACAGGAAGTAATGAGACACCGGGCAGAACCAGGGAACCAGGAAAGACAAGGAGAAGAAGTGACAGTGTGATGTGAATCCCTTTGCATGGCACACCATTACAGCATGAAAGGAGGTCAGCATGGTATGTTATAATTGTGGTTGTCATCTATCGGAGCATAATTTTTGTACTGCCTGTAGGGTGGATGTGGGAATGTATAAAAAAATTATGGCTTTATCCAATAGATTCTATAATGAGGGATTGGAAAAAGCCGGAATCCGAGATTTGACAGGAGCCATTTCCAGTCTAAAACAAAGTTTGAAATTTAATAAAAATAATATTGAGGCAAGAAATCTGTTAGGATTAGTTTATTATGAACTGGGAGAAGTGATTTCTGCCCTGAGAGAATGGGTGATTAGTAAGAATTTAATGCCGGAAAAAAATATTGCGGATGGTTATATTAAGATGATTCAGTCTAACCAAAGCAAATTGGATACCATTAATCAGACAATTAAAAAATATAATCAGGCATTAAACTACTGTCGCCAGGGGAATCTGGATATAGCAGTGATACAATTAAAGAAGGTACTTTCCTTAAATTCCAGATTTGTAAGAGCTCATCAGCTTCTGGCTCTGCTTTATATGGAGGGGAATGAATGGGAAAAAGCCAGGCGGGAATTGAATAAATGTATAAAGATTGATGCAAAAAATACTTCTACTCTACGTTATCTAAAAGAGGTAGAGGGTATGCTGACCGCAGAAGAAGGGGTGAGGTTGCAGCCGCGCAAAAAAGAATTGGTGGCAAAGGAGGCTGTTACCTATCAAAGTGGAAACGAGTTGATTATACAGCCTATAGGGGCAAAAGAACCCAGGGGTGTGCCTACTCTGTTCAATATGGGAATTGGTATTGTAGTGGGATTGGCAGTGGCCTGGTTTTTAGTCCTTCCAGCCAGACTGCAGTCTACTCAGGCTGCTATAGATACACAGCTACGGACAATTAGTGAACAGTCGGATGCAAAGACGGCTACCATCACTGGTATGGAACAGCAGATACAGGATTTAGAAGAAGAGAAGAGGAGCTTGCAGGAGAAATTAAATAGCTATGTGGGAAAGGACGGTACTTTACAGGCAATGGATAAGCTGTTGTCTGCTGCCAATACTTTTTTGGCACAGCAAGGAGACGTGATTGCCGTTTCGGAATTTCTGGATGGGATAAATATTCAGGAGATGGGAGCTTCTGCTTCTCCAGCTTTTATCACCTTATATCAGACGCTGACCCAGCGGGTAGGACCTGAATTGGCAACCACTTATTATGATAAAGGCTATTCTGCCTATAAGCAGGAGAATTATCAGGAGGCAGTGGTTTATCTGGAAAAGGCCTACCAGTATGATACAGCAAATGGAGATGCCCTGTTTTATCTGGCTAATTCTTATAGAGCGACTAACAGTATTGAACAAGCGAAAGAGGCTTATGTTAAGGTAATTAACGAATTTCCAGATACCATCAAGGCTAATAAATCCCAAGTGTATCTGGCAGAAATTAATAATGGAAATTAGATGCTACAAAAGAGAACATAAAATCATGTTCTCTTTTTTGTGTGGAAATGGAAAATGTAGCTGAAAGGGGAAGTCAATGGAAGACAATTTTAAAGTAATTGACAATTATTTGATGGTCAGGATGCCGGAAGAAATTGACCATCATCTGTCCGGCTGTATCAGCGAAAAAGCCGACCAGTTTATTGTAGCACAGAAGATTAATAATATTGTATTTGATTTTGAAGCTACCAGATTTATGGACAGCTCAGGCATTGGTATTATTATGGGAAGATACCGGAAGGTATCCTGCTTTGGAGGAAAGGTATTTGCAATCAATGCAGATAACAGAATCAGACATTTGCTTATGCTGTCAGGCTTACATAAAATAGTGGAGATTATGGATTAGGAGGAAAGGAATGAAGAATGAAATGAAGCTGGAGTTTGATGCCATATCAGCCAATGAGTCCTTTGCCAGAGTAGCAGTAGCGGCTTTTTTTGCAGAGCTGGATCCAACCCTGGAGGAGATTTCGGATGTAAAGACGGCAGTATCGGAAGCAGTGACTAATGCGATTATCCATGGTTACGAAGGGATGGAGGATAAAAAGGTAAGGCTGCATTGTATAATTGATGACAAGGTGCTGCAGGTGGAGGTAGTCGATGAAGGCCATGGTATTGAGGATGTGGATAAAGCGATGGAGCCTATGTTTACGACAAAGCCGGAGCTAAATCGCTCAGGAATGGGATTTCCTTTTATGGAGGCTTTTATGGATGAGCTGGAGGTGATTTCTACCTTGGGACAGGGAACAAGGGTAAGGATGAAGAAAAAAATAGGATGTACTCCCTGGATACAGGATGAGGATTAGCCTATGGAGGAAGTTGCAGTACTTATTGCACGTTCACAGGGAGGAGATAAAGAGGCAAGGGAACGATTGATTGAAAAAAATCTGGGTCTGGTACATCATATTGTAAAGCGTTTTTTGGGAAGGGGATATGATAGTGAGGATTTGTTTCAGATTGGGAGTATAGGATTAATGAAGGCTATTGATAAATTTGACCTTTCCTTTGATGTAAAATTTTCCACCTATGCAGTTCCTATGATTAGTGGAGAGATTAAGCGATTTTTAAGAGACGATGGAATGGTGAAGGTAAGCCGCAGCCTGAAGGAGAATGGATGGAAGGTTAATCAGGCCTCCGAACGGATTTTCCATACAAAGGGAAGGGAGGCTACCTTAGAGGAGATTGCAGAGGCAACCGGCTTGTCCAGAGAGGATATTATTTTAGCCATGGAGGCCAATGTGGAGGTAGAATCCATCTATAAATCCGTGTATCAGTCGGATGGTAATGAGGTATATATTGTAGACAGGCTTCCGGAGAAAAGAGATGAAAATGAGAAGCTATTGAATCATATGCTGCTGGAACAGTTATTAAATGAGTTGGGTGAGGATGAGAGCAGATTAATCAGACTTCGGTATTTTCAGGATAAGACCCAGGTAGAGGTAGCAAAAAGAATGGGTATCAGTCAGGTACAGGTAAGCCGATTGGAGAAAAAGATACTGATTCGGATGAGAGAGCGGATAGGATAAGGATAGTACATTCATACGCAAAATGATCTGCAAAGCAGCGACAAAGAGAGGGCTTATCAGTAAGTAGTGACGCAGATTGTGAGGCATAGAGGAGAAAAGTAATGAATCGCTACTTTCATAACGTCTGCTTCGGGCTTGCAGGTCTTTCAGATATGAGCTATACTACTGTCAGCCGATGAGCAAGTAGCTTGGTGATAAGTGGACAGCTGGATAGAGTGAATCAATGTCGGAAATAAAGAAAGGAATTGGAAAACAGAATGAATGTATTTGATTATGTGGTAGTCAGTATTGATGGGGATTATGCAAATTTAAGGAGAACAGATGTGGAAGGGGAGGAATTAAAGCTGGTAGCAAGGGCTTTATTGCCGGATGGAATACGGGAAGGAAGCAGGCTTCATTATGAGTGGATGGAGTATACGCTGGTAGAATGAATAAATAAGAAGTTTTTGGGAAAAATAAAGAGTACAAAAGGATCCAACAGGATGGAAACGGCGGTGGAGAATGGCAGAAGAGACTCTTTATTTAAAGGCGGAACGAAATGTAGAGCTGAGGAAGGATGAGGTGTTTTTAAAGGATGTAGCTAAAGTATTGTGCGAGGATAAGCATATTTTGGCTAAAATAAAGGCGGTGAAGCTATGGGAGTTTAGGGAAAATGAACCTAAACGTCAGGCATTTAGTATATTGAAGCTGATTGAACTGATTCAGCAGACCTGTCCTAATGTAAGGGTGGTAAATCTGGGAGAAACAGATATTCTGGTTGAGCGGGTAAAGGTAGATAAGTACAAGGGTGGTATTCAGATATTTAAGGTGATTTTCGTATCCTGTATCAGTTTTTTCGGAACAGCCTTTACCATTATGGCCTTTCACAACGACATAGGTGTTATCCAGGTGTTTACCAGAGTTTATGAAATTGTGATGGGACAGCCTTCATCTGGATATACGGTCTTAGAATTTACTTATTCTATTGGACTGGCTTTGGGAATTATCATTTTTTTTAATCATATAGGAGGGAGAAGAATTACGAAAGATCCCACACCTATCGAGGTGGAAATGCGTATTTATGAGCGGGACGTAAATGATGCACTGATTGAAACGGCAGATAGGGAGGGGAAGACAATCGATGTTTCTTAAGCAGGTATTCCTGGGAATATTGGGAACAAGCTTTGGTCTGTTTACTGCAGGTGGTGTCTTTACGGTACTGATTGCAGTAGGACTGATACCGCGGTTTGCAGGAAAAATGCATGTGGCAGGTAAGATATTGATCTTTGAAGAAGCGGTGGTTTTAGGTACTCTGGCAGGAAATTTTTTTAGTGTTTTTGATGATTGGGGAGGTCTGGGAGAGTTGGTATTGACACGTCAGCTTTTTGGTGTCGTCCGTACAGAAACTATTTGGGAATGGATTGGTTCAGGTATGCTGATTGTTTTCGGATTGTTTGCAGGAATCTTTGTAGGGTGTCTGGCACTGGCGATTGCAGAAATGCTGGATACTATCCCGATTTTTTC
This sequence comes from Lachnospiraceae bacterium, assembly GCA_017532145.1. Taxonomy (GTDB): domain Bacteria; phylum Bacillota; class Clostridia; order Lachnospirales; family Lachnospiraceae; genus Kineothrix. The sequence continues at coordinate 29,326 of JAFXJR010000104.1, forward strand.
CAGAAGAATTGGCTTTCGTCATGGCTTGGGAATTGTAGTACTGTCTATAGCGCTGGGAAAGGTGGCCGGAAGTTTGCTCTATTTTATCAAAGAAGTTTATCTATATGGTGGGTCATAGTATAAACAGAATAAAGCCTATCCAATGGAGTGTATATTTTGGGAGATATGTAGGATACTGTTTTTGAGTGGTAATCTGGCAGAGGTGTACTAGGTGTTTTCTCAGGTGGCCGTACCAGACATGAAAATAAGATAAGTGAGGAAATCATATGGATGAACAGATAAAACAGGAATATCAGGAATATGTCAAGGAGGTGACTCCCACACATAATCTTTGGATGCAGATGGGAAAGGCTTTTTTGACAGGAGGAATTATATGTGTATTGGGACAGGTGATTTTAAACTATAGTACAAATACATTGGGCTTGGAAAAGGAAACAGCCTCAGGCTGGTGTTCTCTGCTCCTTATCCTGTCCAGTATCCTGCTGACAGGACTGAATCTCTATCCTTCCATTGTAAAATTTGGTGGTGCCGGAGCGTTGGTACCTATTACAGGTTTTGCCAACAGTGTGGCGGCACCAGCCATAGAGTTTAAGAAAGAGGGACAGGTCTTTGGTATAGGATGTAAAATTTTTACTATTGCAGGACCAGTGATATTATTCGGTATTTTTACCAGCTGGATTTTGGGATTGGTGTATTGGATTTATCAAAGTATAGGAGTGGCATAAGCTGCTCCTATGCTTTTGTTACATTGAGATGAGCAGATTACGAAAATATCCACTTTAACTTGAAGGCTTGTTTTCTAAATATTCTATATTTATTTAGTTTATCTTAAGATAGAATAGGTTGTGAATATAATTTAGGAATGTTATAATAGGATGGTTCCTGCCTAATATGCGGAAAAGAAGGTTTATATCGCAGCAGGCAGAGACAGATAGACTAAGGATGATATTGATGGTTGCATTTTCTGATTTGGGTTTTATATTTCGTTTTTTTCCAGCTTTTTTGGCTATTTTTTATTTGACAAAAAAAAAGTACCGTACAGTAGTTTTATTGTTGGGAAGTCTGGTTTTTTATGCATTGGGGGATTGGAAGTTTCTTCCTCTTTTGCTGGCAGCAGTATGGTTAAACTATCTGCTGGCAAAAAGCTGTCTGTATAGAAAGCAAAATTATGAAGGAACAGGCTGTAAAAGATTTCTAATTACAGCTGTCTGTATGGATGTGGGGATTCTGGCTGCTTTTAAGATACTGGGAGCCTTGGATGGAGGAATCCTGATGCCATTGGGGTTGAGCTTCTATCTGTTTAAGATGATTTCCTTCCAGGCAGATATCTATAGAGGAAAGATAGAGACCATGCCCTCGCTAAAGGCTACGGCAGTATATTTTCTGCTTTTTGGACAGATTGTATCAGGACCCATTATGCGTTTCGGAGAAGGTGGATTTGGACAAAAACGGGAGTATTCCTGGGAGAGAGTAGAGGAAGGACTGCAGTATTTTACCATAGGCTTGGGAACGAAGATTCTATTGGCAGACAGACTGGCGATTCTTTGGAAGGATATTGGTGTTATTGGCTATGAAAGTATTTCTACCCCCCTGGCCTGGCTGGGAGCAATATCCTACTCTATGCAGTTATATTTTGATTTCTGGGGTTATTCTCTGATGGCATCAGGAATCTGTATGATGCTGGGATTTCCTTTTATTCAAAATTTTAATCATCCCTATGCTTCAAAAAGTATCGGTGAATTTTGGAGACGGTGGCATATGACATTGGGCAGCTTTTTCAGAGATTATGTGTATATTCCTTTGGGAGGCAGCAGAGGCGGTGAGTTAAAAACACTAAGAAATTTGCTGGCTGTCTGGCTGCTTACTGGTTTGTGGCATGGAGGCAGCAGAAATTTTATTTTCTGGGGATTGCTACTGTTTATTTTTATTATGCTGGAGAAGCTGTGGCTGGGACGTATTTGGGAACGCATTCCCCTGCTGGGACATTGCTGGGTACTGGTATTGATTCCGATTAGTTGGATGTTTTTTGCGATTACAGATTTAGAACAGTTAAATCTGTATCTGGAAAGATTGTTCCCCTTTCTGGGAGACGGTGGACTTGCCGTTAATCCTAATGATATACAGAAATATCTGGGAAGGTACTGGAAATATTTGGTAGCAGGAGTGATCTGGTGTATTCCGGTGTCCTTTAGAAGCTTTGAAAAGTACAGAAAAAATCCTATAGTTATCATATTGACAGTGATAATTTTCTGGTTTTCGGTATACTGTGTAATCAGTATGGGAAATAATCCCTTTGCATATTTAAAATTTTAACTAAATCAAGAAAGTCCCTCACTTCAAGTTATGGATGGTGAATATCGGCTTTGAGGAATAATTTTAAGTATTTTTCCTGATACTATTCCATGATATAGGTATAATGGAAGGAGTATAGGTGTCGTATGAGTCAGGAAAGAGAAGCTGGAAGGGTAGTATCCATGCTGGGAAAGCAGAGTTTGGAGTTGAAAAATCCGGTATTTATTAAGGCCAGTGCAAGTGTAGTAGGAAGTAAGGAGGGACAGGGACCACTGGGAGAGCTGTTTGATATGGTGGGACAGGATGATATGTTTGGCTGTGATTCCTGGGAGGAAGCAGAAAGCAGTCTGCAAAAGGATGCTGTCTATCTGGCCATGGGAAAGGCGGGCTTAAAAAAAGAAGAAATCCGTTACCTTTTTGCTGGAGACTTGCTGGGACAGTCGATTGCCAGCAGCTTTGGTTTAGCTGGTTATGGTATTCCTTTGGTGGGATTGTATGGAGCCTGCTCTACCTGTGGATTGTCTCTCAGTATGGGAGCTATGGCTATTCATGCAGGCTATGCAGAGCATGTGGTCTGTGTTACCTCCAGCCATTTTGCCAGTGCAGAAAAGGAGTTTCGTTATCCTCTGGGATATGGAAATCAACGACCCTTGTCGGCTACCTGGACAGTAACAGGGAGCGGTGCCTTTGTGTTGAGTAACAGCAAGGAAGAAAAGGCCAGAGCACGTATTACAGGAATTACTACAGGAAGAATTATGGATTATGGACTCAAGGATTCTATGAATATGGGACCTTGTATGGCTCCCGCAGCTTGTGATACGATTTACAATCATCTGCGGGATTTTGGGAGAAAGCCTTCTGACTATGATAAGATTATCACTGGTGATTTGGGAAGCGTGGGGCAGCATGCCCTGCTGGATTTACTAAGGGAAAAGGAGATTGATATTGCCGGTCAGCATATGGATTGTGGAATCGAGATTTATGATGCCAAAGAACAGGATACTCATGCCGGTGGCAGTGGCTGTGGCTGCAGTGCAGTGACCCTTTCTGCATATATCCTGAAAAAGATAGAAGAAGGGGTATGGAAGAGAGTACTGTTTGTTCCTACTGGTGCCTTGCTAAGTAAGACCAGCTTTAATGAGGGACAGAGCGTACCGGGTATTGCACATGGACTGGTACTGGAAACTGTATAGAGGAAAGATATTCTACCTTATCCAAAAATGTGTTGTAAAATCCAATCCCTTGCTGGGACATCAAATGATGAAGGATTAGCCGAATAAATGTGACAAAATTAAATCAGAATATGATTGATTATATGCCTAAGTAGAGCTGCTTATTTTATCAGGAAAGAGCAGCTCTATTTATTATGGACAAGGTTCTCAAATGGGTGTCAGTTCTTCCGCTTTCTCATGGGTGTGGATAGAATACGTAAATTCAGCCAATGTATCGCCTGCCTCGCCGTAGGCAACTTTATATGCAGATGATGCCCGTATTACTTAATGAGTCATAGTTGCCAAAAGGCTAAATTTATGATACATTTTTGTCATAGAAAATCCATGGGAAAAAGCAGAAGGGAATAGAATGGATGAGACAGATGGAATTTAAAATGGAAAGGCAGGGACTCTTACAGGAAGGGGATTCGATTACCGTGACGGAGGGAGTTCTGCCCAGCAGTTATTATTATACGATAGACCCGTCGCTGGCCATGTCGGCCAACTATTCCTTTCGAGAGAGACTGCTCGCCCGGGAAGGAGTAGTTACTCAAATTATAGAGAAGGAAAGCGGATTCTATGTAATCGTAGAGTTGGAAGAAGGAAAGGAGTAAAGGATTATGTTAAAAAAGATTTCTACAGATAAGGCACCTGCAGCTATTGGCCCCTATTCTCAGGGAATAATTGCAGGAAATATGTTGTATTCATCAGGGCAGATTCCCATTGACCCTGCTACTGGTGAAATCAGAGGCAAGGATATTACAGAGCAGGCAGAGCAGGTAATGGTTAATGTAGGAGCTATTCTTACAGAGGCAGGCTATACTTATCAGGATGTAGTAAAGACTACCTGTTTTCTTGCCGATATGGCAGATTTTTCAGCCTTCAATAGTGTATATGAAAAATACTTTACAGAAAAACCGGCAAGAAGCTGTGTGGCAGTACGCCAGCTTCCCCGAGACGTGCTGTGTGAAGTGGAAGTAATCGCTTATCATGAGTAATATTATTTTAATTGGGATGCCTGGATCAGGAAAGAGTACGATAGGTGTAGTACTTGCTAAACGTCTGGGGTATGAGTTTGTTGATTCTGATTTGCTTATACAGAAAAAGACAGGTATGCTACTGCATCAGATTATCAGCAGAAAGGGAACAGATGGTTTTCTTGTGGTAGAAAATGAAGTAAATTCCTCCCTGCAGGCAGAAGAAAGTGTAATTGCTACAGGTGGTAGTGCAGTCTATGGCAAAGAGGCGATGGCACATCTGGCAAAGCTGGGAACAGTGGTCTATCTGGAGCTTTCTTATCAATCCATAAAGAAAAGGTTGGGAAATCTGGAAGAAAGAGGAGTCGTACTGCAGCAGGGACAAAGTCTTTGGGAACTATATCAGGAAAGATTGCCCTTGTATCAAAAGTATGCAGATATTACAATCCGCTGCAACAAGAAAGGGATGAAAGAGATTGTAGCTGAGATAGAAAAGAGAGTAAGACGACAAAGCTGATAGGTCAATGGTCATCCCCAGGTGATAACATAAGATGCGTATCAAACATAACAGATCCCCTTACACCTACTGCACATTCCATATGCTTGTGGGTGTAAGGGGACTTGTTTGTGTAAGCTTCCTTATCCAAAGGTGTTATCTGTTAATTATACTAATACATTCCCCAATAGTTATCCTTTGCCAGCATTTCATCAGCAGAGGAAACAGAATGTAGATAGAGTTTGGTCAGATGGCGCTGTTCCAGATTTAATCCGGTTTTTTCCAGCAGTTGATTTAGTCCATCCCAGTCCCCGTCCTCATAACAGAAGGTAAGGTCCAGAAAGTTTCTAAGAATATTGTCTTCACCCGCCAAAGCAGACTTTATCATGGTAGGTATTTGTACGTCTCCGAAGGCTTCATCAGGAGATACACTGTCGAATAATAAAATGGAAAAGATACCCGTACAAAAGGCGGGAGAAATATGTTTGGTATTCCCTGTTTCTTCTGCCAGCTTTTCACACATAAAGGCACGGATTAGCCCGGTACGAATCCGCTCATCAGATCGGCTGTCCAGTACACCTCGGATAAATACCAGCATCATCCAACGACGAACTTCAGCTTCCCCCATCATAACCAGAGCCTGTTTAATGGAATTGATAATGTTGCCTCGGTAGTAGCGAAGTGTTTTTACCTTTTTTAACAGCTTATAGGTTAAATGGGCATCCCAGTTAATAATATAAGCGACCCGGTCAATATTAATAGTAGGTTGGCTGATTTCTTTGGAGAGTTTAACATAAGAAGAAGAGGCAATATCCATCCGGTTTTTTTTCATCATTACTGGTTTGGAATAATAATAGCCTTGAAAAAGCTGACAGCCTAGAGCTTTTGCTTCTTCTACATCTTCTTTTGTTTCCACCTTTTCTGCAAGCAGAATTTTTCCTGCCCGAAGTAAATCAGGAACAAAGGCAGCCCGTTGTTCTTTGGTGGTGAGAAGAAAATCTATTTTAATAATATCGATTAAATCCAGAATATCAGGAGACAGATTGACTCCTACATAGTCGTCCAATGCAATATCAAAGCCAGCAGCCTTTAAGGTATAAAGTGCATCAATGACTTCAATGGTAAAGACTACACTTTCCAGTATTTCAATGGTAAATTTCTTTGGCTCTAAAAGGTATGCAGCCTGGGTAAGCAGAAAGCCATCCGCAAAGTTAATAAAAGCCTTTTTGCCATTGGTAATCTCATCAATGCCAAAGTTCAGGATAGATTCTGAAATAACTGTACCTGTAGCCTCTTCATCACTGACAGCATCAGGCTGAAATGCATTCTGCTCTGTGCTGCGATATAAAAGCTCATAAGCGTTTACGGTCTGGTCTGCATTGAAAATAGGCTGTCTTGCCAGATATACAAGAGAACTGCTGTTTTCCTGGGCAGGATTCACCTGGTCGTTATGATTTTTGGATGTCATATCGTCGTCCCTTCTTTCGGGTTTTACATAACCCATTCTAATACTTTATTATTTTACCACATAATTTTAGAATTATAAACAAGTAAATGTACATAATAAGGATGAAATCTTTTTTGAAAATCAAGGGAGGTCAAAATGGACTATATCAATGCGTTCTGGGTAGGAGGACTCATCTGTGCATTAGTGCAGATTCTGATGGAAAAAACAAAGATGATGCCGGGCAGAATTATGGTATTATTGGTCTGTTTAGGAGCAGGCATCAGTTTTTTGGGGCTTTATGAACCCTTCCTGGAATATGCAGGTGCAGGTGCCTCTGTTCCGCTGCTGGGCTTTGGTCATGTATTGATGAAGGGGGTAAAAGAGGCAGTAGATGAGGCAGGTCTTTTGGGAGTATTTCAAGGCGGATTCAGAGCCGGAGCAGTAGGATGCTGTGCGGCACTGGTATTTGGTTATCTGGCCAGCAGGATATTTAATCCCAAGATGAAAAAATAGAATCAGATTTGTTCTGCATCCAGCTCATTTTTCAGCAAAAATTTCCAAAGAGCAGCATCCCATAATTGCTCCGGTGTTTTATCCATAAGAAATGATGTGGTGGAGATTCCGGTAATCAAGGTGGCAGATGTACCATCATATTTTATCGTCAGGGTAAAGGAATTAATCAGGTTGCTATTATCCTGGAAGCCACCAGCAGCAAGGATTGTTTCCCGATGCTGAGGTTGGAGGAGAAGTACAAATTTTACCAAAAGGGGAGTGCGTTTTCCTTTAATCAGGTGAAAGCAGACAGGACGGATTTCCTTCCATGGAGTAAATTCATAGAGGCAGTAGGAACCCTCTGTCTGTTCCTCTTTAGTAAAAAAATCCTTCTGTATACGACCGTCAATCCGAAAGGTATAGGCAGTTACTATGGTACCCTCCTCCAGCAAAAAGCAGTCAAAGCAGTCAGACAGCAATAATTTGTTCATAAAATTTTTTAAATCACAGATTTTATAAGCTTTCATAGGTTGAATAATAGACTCCTTTCAGGGTGAGAAGACAGTGTAGGCTGTCCTTCTTGATTTGTTTATATTATAGCTTAAATGGTAGGAATATTCCAGTAATGGAAATATTCCTTTACAAAAGAAGTCATCATGTGTTATTATAAATAGTAATAAAAACTACATACAATAGTTATAATGTAGCTGTTCAGTACCCTCACCATTATGATTGTTACTACTACGTTTTCCCATGGTCAGCATAGCAAGTGTGCCGACCTGCTGAATAGTTATATTATCCTTCTATCGTTTATTATCGTAAAGTAGGGTATGTAGCCTGAGATAAATGGAAAGGCATGGTTAAGAAGATGAGCTATAAGATTGTAGTAGATAGTTGTTGTGAATTGCCCCAGGAATATAAAAAGGATGCCAGATTTGAGATTGTCTCTCTGGGGCTGGAGGTGGGAGAGTATCGAATGATGGATGATGAAAGCTTTGATCAGAGGGATTTTCTGGCTAAGGTTGCTGCCTGTCCATCCTGTCCGAAGTCCTCCTGTCCTTCTCCGGAAAGCTTTCGGGAGGCCTATCATTGTGATGCTGATAATATTTATGTCATAACGCTTTCCTCCAAGCTGAGTGGAAGCTTTAATAGTGCCGTACTGGGGCGGGAGCTGTATGGTGAAAAGTATGGAAAGAAGAACATCTACATCTGTGATTCCAAGTCTGCCAGTGGTGGAGAGGCTCAAATAGCATTTAAGGCGATGGAGCTGGAGGAGGCTGGCTTTTCTTTTGAAGAAGTGGTCAAGCGATTGGAGGAATTTAGGGATAAGCTAAAGACCTATTTTGTGCTGGATAATCTGGAAACCTTAAGAAAAAATGGAAGACTGACTGGAGTAAAGGCTTTCGTTGCCACAACGATGAATATTAAGCCGCTGATGATAGGGGACGATGGAATGATTGCCCAGAGGGGGCAGGCTATCGGGATAAAAAAAGCCCTTGCCAGACTGGCAGATATGGTAGTGGCAGAGGCCGAAAATTCAGAGGAAAGGTCGTTGATTATTACCCATTGTAACTGTCTTGCACGGGCAGAGAGTATCAAACAGATGGTTTTGGATAAGATTAAGGTGAAAAAGGTATTGATTATGGATACAGCAGGCATCAGCAGTATGTATGCCAACGATGGAGGGGTAATCGTTACTCTTTGACACTCCCCACAGCTAAAGCAGGGGATTTTACGACATATTTGATAAGTAATGGTTACAGCTCTCTGCCGGACTGGAGGAGGGCTGTTTTTATGTCTTTAGCCCAGCCTGGAGTAGTACGATGGATACTGCCATCCTGCATTTCCACCCGGAAAGGGGTCAGCTTCTTAAGATAGATAATATTAATAAAGGTTTTAGAAGAAATCGCTATGTAGTGGGAAAAGGCTGTCAGCTGCATATAGAAATTTTCAATTCGTCCTACGATTTCTATTGTACTGCCATCCCGAAGAAAAACCTGGGTATGATAACCAGCAGCAGAAGCATAGAGGATGTCGTCCTCCAGAACATATCGGGTCTGTTGTTCGCCTCTTAACTCTACAGTACTGACACTTTTGGATTTTTCTGCTACACATAAATCCAGGAGAGAAGAAAGCTCAGCCGTTTTAATGGGCTTATCCAGATAGTGTATCTGTTGAAGGCTTTGGCAAATTTCTGGCAGAGTCTTTCGGTAATCAATGGATGAGATACAAAGAATAATAGGAGCAACCACTCCAGCATCTAAAAGGCGAAGAACTAAGGCTGCTCCATCAGTAAGGTCGGAGACCATATCAATGAAAAAAGCATCATAAAGCTGAGGAGACTGCAGAGCTGCATTGCTGTTTCCATAGGAATCAATATAGAAGCAGCCTGTTTGGCTGGAACGTCGATTCGATTCCCGGCCAAGCAGGCGCTCCAGCTGTTTACGGTCAGCTGTATTGTCATCGCAGACTGCAATATGCAGTGACAGATTTTCCTTTGCTGTCATGTTTTCCATAATCCTTGCTTCCTCCTGTAGTTCTACATAATCTGAATTTGAATGGGAGAATACATAATTGCAGCAAAGAGAGCAATTTGTATGATAAGGATGAGTGGCATACCAAAGACAAAATACCAATGTCTGGTTTTGTGGCGAAAGGCATACATTCCAATGATGCAGCCAATACTTCCACCAATGATAGCAAGGATAAACAGAGTGGATTCGGGAATTCGCCAAAGCTGTCTTTGTGCCTTATATTTGTCCAATCCCATAAAGAACAGACCAACTAAATTGATACCTACAAAGTAGAGTATCAATACACTGATAACATTCATGTAAGCCTCCTTGTCTTTTGTGGTACTACCTGATTTTTGGCTGTATTTTATGCCATACAAAGCACAAAGCTTTATATGGCATAATAGTGAATTAAAGAAAAATTACTGCTCCTTTGCTGCTTCCTGCATCTTCATCGCACGTACCTTGCAGGAAAGACCAAAGAGATTGATAAAACCTTCTGCATCATGGTGGTCGTAGAGGTCACCGGTAGTAAAGGAAGCAATGCTTTCATTATAAAGAGAATAAGGAGAAGTAGTACCTGCCTTAATAATGTTTCCTTTATAAAGCTTAAATTTAACTTCACCGGTTACATACTGCTGGGTGGATTCGATAAAAGCCTGTACTGCTTCCCGGAGGGGAGTAAACCATTTTCCTTCATATACAATCTGTGCCAGCTTATTGCCCATATCTGTCTTTACTGCATAGGTATCACGGTCCAGAATAAGCTCTTCCAGCTGTTGATGTGCTTCATAAAGGATGGTACCGCCGGGAGTCTCATATACTCCTCTGGATTTCATCCCTACTACACGGTTTTCTACAATGTCCACAATGCCGATACCATGCTTACCACCCAGAGCATTCAGCTCACGGATAATATCGGAAACCTTCATCTGTTTGCCATTGACAGAGGTAGGAATACCTTTTTCAAAGGTCATCGTTACGTATTCTCCTTCATCGGGAGCCTTTTCCGGTGTAGTTCCAAGTACCAGAAGATGGTCAAAGTTAGGCTCATTGGCAGGCTCCTCCAGTTCCAGTCCCTCATGGCTGATATGCCACAGGTTTCGGTCCCGACTGTAGGAGGAATCAGCAGAGAAGGGCAAGTCAATACCATGTGCTTTACAGTATTCAATTTCAGATTCTCTGGAATCCATGGTCCACTTATCGCTTCTCCAGGCAGCAATAATCTTCAAATCCGGAGCCAGAGCCTTGATACCAAGCTCAAAACGAATCTGGTCATTACCCTTTCCGGTAGCACCGTGGCAGATAGCAGCAGCCCCTTCCTTGCGGGCAATTTCTACCAGTCTCTTGGCAATAACGGGTCTTGCCATGGAAGTACCAAGGAGGTATTTGTTTTCATATACGGCATGAGCCTGGACACAGGGAACCACATATTCATCACAAAATTCATCGGTTACATCCTCAATATATAACTTTTCGGCACCGGAAAGCTTAGCCCTTTCCTCCAGACCATCCAGTTCCTCACCCTGACCGCAGTCTACACAGACGCAGATAACATCATAATCAAAATTTTCCTTTAACCAGGGAATAATAGCGGTAGTATCCAGTCCGCCGGAGTAAGCAAGAATTACCTTTTCCTTATTAGATGTACTGTTCATAATATCCTCCATTTCCTATATGGCAACTGTTAAGTATCCTCACAGTTACCAAGCAAAAATCCATGAAAATCGCCTACGGTGATGGAATTTTTGCCTGGTATCACTGCGTTTTCCTACGGTCAGCACAGCAAGTGTGCAGACCTACTGAATAGTTACCTTATATGTATATAATCCTCTGCTGCCTGCTTTCTTTGAGCATGACAGTTCTGGAAACAATATACAACATTTTAAAAGGAAATGCAAGCATGAATATTTGCATAAAAAATTATATAAATGAAGTTAAAACGATAAAAATAAAAAAATATTGAATAATATTCGTATTATATGTATACTTATACAAAAAGATTTTCTTTATTTGGTATAAAGTAGTTGAGATTTTTTGCCAGAAAGAGTATGATGGTTTACAGTTCGGTATAAATATCCGAAAAGTGGAAAGGAGCAGGGCGATTACCATGAAAACCAAAATTTTTATAGACGGAAGTGAAGGAACTACAGGACTAAGGATTCATGAGAGATTTATGGAACGGGAGGATGTGGAGCTTCTGACCATTGATTCACAGCAAAGAAAGGATCCGGAGGAGAGAAGGAAAATGATTAATTCTTCAGATATTACTTTTTTGTGTCTGCCGGATGTAGCTGCTAGGGAGTCTGTGGAACTGGTAGAAAATGAAAGGGTACGGATAATCGATACCTCCACTGCTCATCGGACGCAGGAGGGCTGGGCCTATGGCTTTCCGGAGCTTTCTGTCCGTCATAGACAGGCAGTGGCAGAAGGAAAAAGAGTGGCTGTACCCGGCTGCCATGCCACTGGATTTATTTCTTTAGTATATCCTTTAGTGGCTGCTGGAATTGCCAGTCCGGAGTATCCCTTTTCCTCTTTTTCCTTAACCGGCTATAGTGGAGGGGGAAAGAAGATGATTGGGGAATATGAGGGGGAAAACAGACCTGCAGAATATGAATCACCCAGAGAGTATGCCTTGGGGCAGCAGCATAAGCATCTGAAGGAAATGAAGAAAATTTCTGGTCTTTCCAAAGAGCCTCTTTTTTCTCCGGTGGTAGCTGGCTACTATAGTGGAATGCTGGTGTCCGTTCCTCTTTATGGAGAAATGTTGAAAAAGTATGCAAATCCCTCAGATTTGCGGAGTTTTTTCCAGGAATATTATGAGGGACAACAGTTTATTCAGGTAATGTCCCAGGGGGCAGAGGAGGAAATGGGGGGAATGCTGGCGGGAAACAGTTGTTCCGGTTGGGATGGACTGAGAATCTTTGTTACAGGTAATGCAGACAGGCTTCTTTTGAACGCCCAGTTTGACAATCTGGGGAAGGGAGCTTCTGGAGCAGCCATCCAGTGTTTGAATATCATGCTGGGCTGTGAGGAAACCAGAGGTTTGAATCTTTAAATTTACAGGGCAGAAGGTGGAATAAAAAAAGCTTATGGTACGAATACGAACGATGACAATCGAAGACTATAAAGGTGTGTATAAGCTCTGGATGAGTATTCGGGGGTTTGCTATGCGCAGTATTGATGATTCTTGGGAAGGGGTGGCCCGGTTTCTTAAGAGAAATCCTGAAACCAGTGTAGTGGCAGAGGCAAAGGGAAGGATTGTAGGTGCTATTCTTTGTGGGCATGATGGCAGACGAGGATGTATGTATCATGTATGTGTGCATCAGGACTACCGAATGCAGGGCATTGGAAAATCGATGGTAGTTTTTGCCATGGAAGCCTTAAAAAAAGAAAGAATCAGCAAGGTTTCCTTAATTGCATTCACAGAAAACGATGTGGGAAATGCCTTTTGGAAAACGATTGGATGGACAAAGAGAGAGGACTTAAACTACTATGACTTTGTCCTGAATGAAGAAAATATAGTAAAATTTAATCAATAAAAAGGGGATGGAGGAGAAGAAGAATGGAGAGAATAACAGGCGGTGTTACCGCGCCAAAGGGCTTTGAGGCAGCCGGTGTAGAGGCTGGGATTAAATATAAAGACAGAAAGGATATGGCATTGGTTTACAGTCAAAAACCTTGTGTAACAGCAGGTGTTTTTACCAATAATGTAGTGAAGGCAGCTCCTGTTTTATGGGATAAAAATATCGTGAAAAATTCCCCGTATGCTCAGGCAGTCATTATCAATGCAGGTGTGGCCAATGCTTGTACGGGAGCCCAGGGCTATGACTGCTGCAAGCGTACTGCAGAGTGTGCAGCTCAGGAGTTGGGATTGCCTTTGGATGCGGTGCTGGTTGCTTCTACAGGTGTGATTGGTATGCAGATTCCTGTAGATAGAATTACTGCAGGAGTCAAGAAGCTGGTACGGGAAAAAGCAGAGGGTAAGCAGGCCGGAGATAGGGCAGCTACGGCTATTATGACTACAGATACGGTAGATAAGCAGGCTGCTGTTCAATTTCAGATAGGGGATAAAACAGTGACTGTAGGAGGAATGTGCAAGGGTTCAGGAATGATTCATCCCAATATGAGTACCATGCTGGGCTTTATTACCACTGATATAGCTATTTCCAAAGAACTGCTACAGGAGGCCTTGAGTGAGGACGTAAAAGATACTTTTAATATGATTTCTGTGGATGGAGATACTTCTACCAATGATACGCTGTTGGTAATGGCGAATGGTATGGCAGATAATGAACCTGTCATAAGCCGGGATGAAAATTACAGGAAATTTGTGGAGGCTTTGCACGAGATTAATGAAACATTGGCGAAGAAGATGGCCGGGGATGGAGAAGGTGCTACTGCGCTGTTTGAAACCAAAGTAATTCATGCAGCTACTAAGGAAGATGCAAGGATATTGAGTAAGGCAGTGATTTGCTCCAGTTTGACAAAGGCAGCTATCTTTGGACATGATGCTAACTGGGGAAGGATTCTGTGTGCCTTGGGTTATGCAGGAGTAGAGTTTGATCCGGAGAATATGGAGTTGTTTTTTGAAGGTGAAAGTGGAAGAATACAGATTTATAAAGATGGTCAGGCTACAGACTACAGTGAGGAAGAGGCAACCCGGATTCTTTCTGAACCGGAGGTAAGGGTGTTGGTAGATATGAAAATGGGAGAGTATGAGGCCTGTGCCTGGGGATGTGACTTAACTTATGATTATGTTAAAATTAATGCGGATTACCGGAGTTAAGTTTTGCTTGGAACAATCAAGATATGGGATTTGTTTGGATAAGAAGATAGAGAGGAGCAGATAAGACAATGGATAACGATATGAACGAGGTATTAAAAAAGGCAGAGGTACTGGTGGAAGCCCTTCCTTACATACAGCAGTTTAATCGCAAGATTATCGTAGTAAAATATGGCGGCAGTGCCATGAGTAACGAGGAGTTGCAAAAGAATGTAATCAAGGATGTAACCTTATTAAAGCTTGTGGGATTTAAGCCGATTATCGTTCATGGAGGCGGTAAGGAGATTAGCCGTTGGGTAGGCAAGGTGGGTAAGGAGGCAGAATTTGTCAATGGTCTGCGGGTTACAGATACAGAGACTATGGAGATTGCCGAAATGGTGCTGTCTAAGGTGAATAAAAGTCTGGTTACTATGGTGCAGGAGCTGGGAGTCAATGCCATAGGTATCAGCGGCAAGGATGGTAGTCTGCTCACCGTAGATAAAAAGTATTCAGACGGTCAGGATATTGGTTTTGTAGGAAATATTAAAAAAGTTAATCCCAAGATATTATATGATTTGCTGGAAAAGGATTTTCTGCCCATTATCGCTCCTATTGGATTGGATGAGCATTTCCAGACCTATAACATTAATGCAGATGATGCAGCCTGTGCTATTGCCAAGGCAGTACAGGCAGAAAAACTGGCTTTCCTGACAGATATTGAAGGACTGTATAAGGATATTAACGATAAGTCTTCTTTTATTTCCAGAATTAAAGCAAGTGAGGCAGAGAAACTGATTGCAGACGGATATATTGGCGGAGGTATGTTGCCCAAGCTGACCAACTGTACCTCAGCTATCCAGGCCGGAGTAAGTCGGGTACATATTTTAGATGGCAGGATTCCTCACTGTCTTCTGCTGGAGGTTTTTACTAATAAGGGGATTGGAACGGTAATTTTAAAGGATGATGACAAGATAGGAGGGGAGTAGAAGCTGTTACCCCAAAACGTGTACATATGGACGGAAAGTAGCTTATTTCTATGCTCCATACTGGTTCAGTATCCAAAATGCTGGAAGTAATTAAGATGATTCATCAGGCAGGCTATACAGCAGTATCGTCTTACTGTTCAGGAGAAACAGAGGATACTGCAATGGCAGACGTGGCAGCGGCCTTAAATACCAGCAAAAAGATAAGTGAAAGAAATCAGACTATTATCCAACATAGGCTGTGGCACTGTAAAAACAGTTGCTGCAGCCTGTGTTGTTTAATTGCCAGGTAGATTAGGAATTGTAGAAAACATATCAAAATGATATAATATGAAAAAAAGAAATTTTTGGGAGCTGTATAGTCCATAATGGGGGTGTCATGTGGGCTAGATACAGTTGCTTTAGATGCTACAGGGAGTATACATAAAAAAGAAAGAGGTTTTGGGTATGATAATCAAGAATAATTTAGCTGCAATAAATAGTGAAAGATATCTGTTGCTGACTGTGGGAAAAGAAGCAAAACGAACGGAAAAACTTTCTTCTGGTTATAGAATCAACCGCTCAGCAGATGATGCTGCTGGATTAAGTATCAGTGAAAAGATGAGACGGCAGATTCGCGGTTTAGGACAGGCATCTGTCAATGCCCAAGATGGTATTTCTCTTCTCCAGTCTGCAGAAGGAGCCTTACAGGAAGTCCATGAAATGTTACAAAGGATGAATGAACTGGCTGTTCATGCTGCCAATGGAACCAACAGCAAACAGGAGCGGGCTTATATCCAGAAGGAAGTAAGCCAGATTATTACAGAGATAAATCGGGTAGCAGCTACTTCTAAATTTAATGAAACACGTATGTTTGATGGCTCCCTTGCAAGACAGACTCCGGCAGGCAGTACAGCCCCTAAACGCATTATCCAGGATATAGTAATCTATCCGGCAGCAGTTATTGAGCAGACAGAGGATAAATTTTGGGCGGCAGCCCCGGGCAATGAGAATATCAAACAGATGCTGAAGACCCAGTTGGTTCCTCAGGCTATACAGGCTTTGGCAGATACCTTTGATGATACCTTTGGCTATCTCTCCGGCTCTACTATTGGAATAGGGCTGTCTGTTTATGATAAAGATGATGATGGTATTCTGGCAGCTTTGGCTATGAGATCCAGCTACTGGAGTAATTATAATCCACCTAAATTTGAACTGGAATACCGCCTAAGTGTTAATATAGGATATCTGGATTTTATAGATAAAGATACAGGGAAATTAACAGATGACAGCAGATTGGAACTGGAAGCTACCCTAGTACATGAGATGATGCATGGTATGATGATGGAAGCATTGACTGCAGGAATGGGGCATTATGACCTTTGGGCTTCCTTTCATAATGATGGATTTCCCACTTGGTTTGTAGAAGGTATGGCTCAGGTTGCCAGCGGCGGTATGGACTGGATATTGAATAGTCTGAAGCTGAATGCACAGTCTTCTGATACAGAGATTCAGGATACCTTATCCCATCCCCATTACAGTTTAGATTCTGGCAGTGTGTATTCCCATTATGGAACAGGATATCTGGCAGCTATGTATCTGGGATATCTGGTTAATGGGAAGACATCTATCCAGCCTTCTGCTGTGGCTGATGGATTGGACCTTTTAATGAGTGATATCAGGGGAGGTAAGAGTTTGGATCAGGCCATAGCCAATTACACAGATTATCAGGGACTTTCTGATTTTGAAGCTGGATTTGCAGTGGATAGTATTACCTTTATCAAACAGTTACTGACCTTATCAGGAAAGGGGAGAGGAGCTTTAGTAGTAAATGATTATACAGAAACAGATTTGCTGGAGGATGTTGATATGCCAGATACCATATTCAGTGTAAATACAGAGTATACCTGGGTCAATAATATCTATCCTGATGGCTATACTGTTATATCCGGAGGAACAGCAACCAAAGATGGTGTAGAAGGACCGGACTATGTACCCGCAAATCAGACAGGAACAACTACACCAGGACAAACGGGAGGAGATAATACAAATCCCACAACTCCCGGGGGCGGAACAACTCCCGGAGGCGGAACAACTCCCGGGGACGGAACAACTCCTGGGGGCGGAACAACTCCCGGGGGCGGAACAACTCCTGGGGGCACGGGACAAACCGGCGTTGTTTATTTGGGTGGAATTACATTGCAGGTGGGCAATGAAGCAGATGAAACCATTACCATCTATATCGAAAGGATGGATGCCAATAGTCTGGGAATAGAGCAGGTAGATTGTCGTACCAGGGAGGGAGCATCGCAGGCCATTGAAACAGTAAAGGAGGCCATACATAGGGTTTCTGCCCAAAGAGCAGCCTTAGGAGCTTATCAGAATCGATTGGAGCATACCATACAAAATCTGGACAATGTGACAGAGAATACTCAGGCAGCAGAAAGTCGGATTCGTGATACAGATATAGCAAAAGAGATGGTAGGACTGGCCAACCAGAGACTGATAAGGAAGGCAGGAGAGGCCATGCTGGCTCAGACCAAGCAGATGGGGGCAGATATATTACGCCTGTTGGCCACTTAGATAAGATGATGGAATAAAGATATCACAAAGTGCTATAAGGATGGAGACACAGAATAAAGGTACTTATGACCATGACTGGCTGTACTTTGTTGATACTGGTTTGGAAGATGAAAAAATGTGGCTTCCATTTTGGGAAGCCACATAAATATTACAGAATATACATATACAATTCCGATTCTTCCTTGAAAATTCGATTCCTGATTTCATGAAAGATTTTATGAGTTTCTGTCTTAATTTCATAGCGATGATCCAGAATCTTTTGCCGCATATTATACTTATCCTTATACAAGGCAAACATTTCTGCAATCCCGCCCATTTGCTGCTGATATCTGATAGCCAGTCTTTGGGTTTGTTCCTCCTTACTCTCAGCCAATTTGGGATACATAAACTTATCCTCCAAAGATAAATGCACACTGATTTTGCCTGCTAAGGTGCAAATATGCAGTGCAATCTGGTCTGCGTTTTTCTCCAGATTATTTTCATCTAATAGTGACTGAATGGTTTCTATTTCTTCGGAAATTCCTTGGTGTTGTTCTATATAAGTACGTTTATTCATAAATGAAATCCTTTCGTTTATTGCAGTCGGAAATTCACTGCCTTCAGGAAGGAAGAATCTCTGTTCTCCTTCCTCCATACTGATGCTTCTGATGCTATGATGCAATATTAATTTAGCACAGGAGGAAAAATAAATATGTTGTAAATACAACAAAATAGAAAAGAAAAATTTTGACAAAGAATATAAGTTTTATTTATGGGAAGAAGGAAAGCAAGGGATAAATATAAAACCAAGTTCAGACAGAATTTTTATCAAAATCCCGTCAACATAATGAAAAAAATAAGGAAAGCTTTGATTTCTCAAGGTTTCCTCACTCTTTAATTTAATGCGGAAGATGGGACTTGAACCCACACGATGTAACCATCACAAGATCCTTAGTCTTGCTCGTCTGCCAGTTCCGACACTTCCGCATTCGCATATTTAATTTCGTATGCCACGAAAAATATAATATCACCTGAAGAAAAAAAAGTCAATCTATTTTTTTCAAAAATTTAATCGAATCAAGGAAGTTCGTTACTTCAAGTTCCGTTTTACATGTTTGTTCTGGCTTAAATAGAGTAAGCAACAGTTACTGGCATAACTTACTTTTTGAAAGCATATACAAGCAGTAGGGCTAGTTTGAAAATTTTTTGCTGCAATTTTCAAATTGGTTTTGGCAGAAAGTACAAGGGGAGGCTGGTTTATGTATGAAGGTAAGCGAGTCCGGGAAGTCGGACAAATCTTCAAATGTGATATGGAAAAAGGATTAAGCAGTGCAGAGGCATCGGGGAGACTGAAGCAATATGGAAAAAATCTGCTGCAGGAAAAAAAGAATAAGGGGAGGATAGCTCTGTTTTTGGAGCAGCTTAACGACCCTTTGATTTTTATTCTTTTTGTGGCTACAGCAGTTTCTCTTTTGTTAGGGGAAGCTGGGGATGCTGCGATTATTATTACAGTGATTCTGGTGAATGCCTTAGTAGGGATGATACAGGAAGGAAAGGCCAGAAAAGCTATTGAGGCATTAAAGCAGTTAACCAGCCCCCATGCAGTAGTAAAAAGAGGGGGCAGGCAGATGGAGATTGCTGCTCAGGAGCTGGTACCAGGGGATATTGTCTGTTTGGAGGCAGGCAGGCAGGTTCCGGCAGATTTACGTCTTACGAAAACCATGAGTTTGAAAATAGAAGAATCTGCCCTGACAGGAGAGTCTGTCCCTGGTGAAAAGGATGCAGGTTTTCTGGCTGAAGGAAGGACAGATATTGGTGACTGCAAAAATATGGCCTATATGTCCACTAATGTAACCTATGGCAGAGGAGAAGGTGTAGTAGTAGCCACTGGAATGGAAACTCAAATTGGCAAAATCGCAGGAATGATTAGCGAAACAAAGGAGGAAATGACACCTTTACAGAAGCGATTGGCAGATTTGGGAAAGGTACTGAGTGGAGTGGCAGTTTTTATCTGTATCTTTCTTTTTGTCGTAGCAGTTTTGCAAAAGAGGGATGTGGGAGACATGCTGCTGACGGCTATTTCTCTGGCAGTAGCTGCAGTACCAGAGGGGCTTCCGGCTATTGTTACTATCGTGTTGGCGCTTAGTGTATCACGAATGGTAAAGGTAAATACGATTATCCGACGGCTTCCCTCAGTGGAGACGTTAGGAGCAGTAGATGTAGTCTGTTCAGATAAAACGGGAACTTTGACACAAAACAAGATGACAGTAAAAAAGTGCTTTGCGGATGGCAGGCTGTTTTCCGCAGAGGAATTGGAGGAAAACAGACAGCGAGAGCTGTTAAGGGGGTGTACCCTCTGTAATGATGCCATATTGGAGGAAGGAAGCAGAATTGGAGACCCTACCGAGCTGGCTTTGTTGGAGTTGGCAGGAAAATATGGAATGAAGCGGGAAAGGGTGGAAGGAAGCTATCCCAGAATTGATGAAAAAGCTTTTGATTCCGACAGAAAGATGATGACTACTCTTCATAAAGGAGGGCAGGGAAAGATAGCCTATACCAAGGGAAGCTGTGAGGAGGTACTAAAGCGAAGCAGCCATATTCTAATCAATGGCAGAAAACAGCCGATGACAGAGAGTATCAAACGGGAAGTGTTGCAGGCAGCAGCACAGATGGCAGCAGAGGCTCTCCGGGTGCTGGCAATAGCTAATAAGGAGGATGCTATAGTACCAGAGGAAAGAGAGCTAACCCTTTTGGGGTTGGTAGGCATGATAGACCCAGCCAGACCGGAGGCTAAGGAAGCAGTAGCGGCTTTTCGTCAGGCAGGGGTGGATACAGTGATGATTACAGGTGACCATGTGGATACTGCCTTTGCCATTGCGCAGGAGCTGGGAATAGCTACCCGAAAGGAGGAATGTCTCTGCGGCAGCGATTTGGATAGAATGGAGGAAGGAGAGTTTGACCAGGTAGCAGAAAGGGTTCGGGTCTATGCCCGGGTATCACCGGAACATAAGGTAAAAATTGTCAATGCGTTAAAGAAAAAGGGAAAGACAGTGGCTATGACAGGAGATGGGGTGAACGATGCACCTTCTCTTAAGGCGGCAGACATTGGTATTGCCATGGGGATGAATGGAACGGATGTGGCAAAGAATGCTTCAGATATGATTTTAACCGATGACAATTTTGCCACTATTCGGAAAGCCATTGAGGAAGGAAGAGGTATCTATGAAAATATCAGAAAGTCTATTCTTTTCTTGCTTTCTTCTAATTTTGGTGAAATTATTACGATGCTGGCAGCTATTCTGGCAGGTTTGCCGTCTCCTCTCAAGGCTAGTCATATTTTATGGATTAACCTGATTACGGATTCTCTGCCGGCACTGGCTTTGGGTGTAGATGAAAATGACGGTGGGGAGCTGATGAAGCAGAAGCCCCGCAGAAATAATGAAAGCTTGTTTGCCCATGGAGGATTATCCTGTACTCTCTGCTTTGGTATGGTTATTGCCGTTATTAGTGCCACTGCCTTTTTACAGGTACCTTATCAGGCATTAGTCAGCAGGGGATTGCCCATCAATCTGCATAATCTGGAAGTGATGCTGGGGATTCCGGAGTTGTTGAATAAGGCACAGACCCATGCCTTTACCGTATTAGGAATGAGCCAGCTCTTCCATGCTGTAGGTATGCGAGATGTGAATAAATCTATCTTTAGAATGAAGCTGTTTTCCAATGGTTATATGATACTGGCCTGTGTCATTGGAATCAGCCTACAGGTACTGGTGACAGAAATTCCCTATTTTGTCTCCCTGTTTGGCACTACCCGTCTGTCTCTATCGGAGTGGGGATGTCTGGCTGCCCTTTCTGCTGTCCCCTTAGTCGTGCATGAACTGCTTTTATTAGGTGGTACGGCAGAACAGGATAGTCAGGAAAAGGAAAACGGTAGAACAAAATTTTCTGCTGAGAGAGAGGTTAGTTGAACTAATAGATAAAATCAATTTGTCAATTGTTCTATCCCAGTTTGGTAAAGGCCAGCAGAATTAATAAAATACCTCCAAGTACAGAAAAATTAAGCTCTGAGCGATCAGAAAGGAAACGACCCAGCTTACATCCTCCCAGAATGGATAAAAGGCTGATGGAAAAGGTCAGGAGCGCAGTAGGAAGAAGGGAAAACTCAAGAGAAGCAGCTCCAATGCCGGCAGCAATGCTGTCTAAAGACAGTGCCAAGCCCAGAGAGACAGCTTCAGCAGGAGAAAGTATCTCCATATTTGCACCATTGGCCTTTTGGGGCTGAGCATAGACAGTAAGAATAAAACCCATATTTTTTAAGGACAGGTGCAGCTCCCTGTCCTTAAATCTATTTTCCTGAATAATTTTTTTTACTGAACTGTCAAAAATTTTCAGAAGTCCCAGAATAAAGAGGAGAGAAAAGGAAAAAAGGGCAGTGAGGGAGGGGGGAATAAATGCTTTAATCAGGTTGCCTGCCAGAAGGGAAACAATTAAAAGGGCATCCGATAGCAATGCCACAATAAAGGCAGAAATAGGGGGGATTTTTACCTTGTCTGCTCCATAGGAAAGACCGGCAGTAAAGGCATCTGCAGAAAGGGCGACAACAAGTAGAAGGAGTCTGGAAAAAGAAACAAACACAACAGTCACCTGCCATTGGTATTTGCTTTATCTTATGTGACTGTGATATAATTGGCTCTAAAATATTTAGAAACAATCATGAAAAGCAAAGAAAGGAGCAGTTTTATGATAAAAGAAAAAGACTATACTACCCATCAGCTTATTCGACGGTTTTTACCTTATTTCAAGCCATATCGCGGCATTTTGGTTATGGATTTGTTCTGTGCCGCACTGACTACAGTTTGTGAATTGGTATTGCCTTTGATAATGAGACATATTACTAATGAAGGATTGTACAATCTGGCAGGATTGTCGGTACGAACCATAGGCGGATTGGGATTACTCTATCTGTTGCTGCGGGCAGTAGATGCAGTGGCCAGCTATTACATGGCGAATACAGGACATGTGATGGGAGCCAGAATAGAGACAGATATGCGCAGGGCTGCTTATGCCCATCTTCAGCAGTTATCCAATACTTATTATAATAATACGAAGGTAGGGCAAATTATGGGGAGGATTACTAACGACCTGTTTGATGTAACCGAGTTTGCCCATCATTGTCCGGAAGAATTCTTTATTGCAGGCATTAAGCTGATTATTGCTTTTGCTATTCTATCAGGGATTAATCTGCCGCTTACCTTGATTATCTTTTTGATTGTACCTGTGATGATTGTGGTCTGTATGACCTTAAATAGAAAGATGAAGGGAGCTTTTAGCAGACAGAGAAATCAGATAGGAGAGCTGAATGCCCGGATTGAGGACAGTCTGTTAGGGCAGAAGGTGGTAAAGGCCTTTACGAATGAAGAAGCAGAGCAACAGAAATTTGAGGTGGATAATGGAAGATTTTTGGAGATAAAAAAGGAGTCTTACCGTTATATGGCTGCTTTTCAGACGACCACAAAGGTGTTTGATGGGATCATGTATCTGGCAGTGGTAGTAGCAGGAGGAATCTTTCTGGTAAAGGGGATGATTGTACCTGGAGATTTGGTGGCCTATACCCTGTATGTAAGTACATTGATTGCCACTATACGAAGAATTATTGAATTTGCGGAGCAGTTCCAAAGAGGGATGACAGGAATCGAACGCTTTTTACAGATTATGGATGCAGATATTGAAATCTTTGATGAGCCGGATGCCAGACCACTGCAGCAGACAAAGGGAAATATTGCTTTTGAAAATGTCAGCTTTGAGTATGCAGATGACCATAATATTGTGTTTAAGGGGCTGAATCTTCAGGTAAGGAATGGGGAAAAGGTGGCTATTGTAGGACCCTCTGGAGGGGGGAAGACGACTCTTTGTAATCTGATTCCCCGATTTTATGATGTGACAGAAGGAAGGATTACCATAGATGGAGAGGATATTCGCCATTTTACCTTGAAAAGTTTGAGGAAAAATGTAGGAATCGTTCAACAGGATGTATATCTGTTTTCTGGTACGATTTTTGAAAATATTGTATATGGCAGACCAGAGGCAGGCAGAGAAGAAGTAATAGAGGCAGCTAAGCGAGCTGGTGCCCATGAATTTATTATGAAGTTAAAGGATGGCTATGATACCTATGTGGGAGAACGAGGGGTAAAGCTTTCCGGAGGACAGAAACAAAGAATCAGTATTGCCAGAGTATTTTTAAAGAATCCTCCCATTATTATTCTGGATGAAGCGACTTCGGCTTTGGACAATGAAAGTGAATTTGCAGTGGCAAGGTCTCTGGCCCGGCTTTCTGAGGGAAGAACCACCCTTACGATTGCTCATCGACTGTCCAGTATCAGAAATTCTGACAGAATCCTGGTGCTGACAGAAGAAGGGATTGTGGAAGAAGGAAACCATGATGAATTGTTGGAAAAAAGGGGAATCTATCACCAGTTTTATCTGGCAGCCAGTACCTTGTAGAAAAACCGTGAATATGTAAAGCATCGCGTTTTATGGATTATTTCTTGATAAGCGGAGTCGATTTTTGTATAATGGAATTAACTTGAAGCGCGCCAAGAAAACTCTAAGAATAAATCAAAAAAAACAAGGAGACAACGAATCATGTTTCAGAAAAAAATCTGCGTAGTAGTGGGAGGCGCAAAGGGAAAAGGCAGCAGGCTTGTGGAAGAATATGCAGGCAACAGCTACCATATAGCCCTGATGGATTCTGATAAACAATCCGGCAGCTCACTCAAAGAGAAGGTGGAGAAGAAGTACGGAAGAAAGGTATTTTTCTTCCATGGGGATGCAGACAGCGAGGAAGACTTGGAGCTGTTTGCCGGTGCGATAATCGGACAGTATAAGAAGGTGGACTGTCTGTATTATCGCACGGATATTGCCGGGAGGGCAAAAGAAATCGCCGGCCTGCTTCAGGAGGCGATAAAGCAAGGAGGTATTGTGGAGGCTTTTTGTTAGCCTTTATGTTAAGAAAACGTTAAAAAAACATACTAGGAAAACACGGATTAAATCAGGATGCACACGGATTTTCAAGGGAAGATATTGTTGTGTGGAGAAAATCCGGTGCAGGAAATGCTTTAATTAGCATTTCTCTAAAGTTCCCTGTCCTGATTTTGTGGTATAATGATAGAAAAAGCGTCTTTCACAGAGAGACATTACCGAAAAGAGGAGGCTGTCTGTAAAGCGTCTAACTATGACACTGAACAAATAGCAGGATAATCAAAAGATAAGAGAGAAAGGCAGGGTGATTCTATGAAATTAACATTTATTGGAGCTGCACATGAAGTAACAGGCAGCTGTCACTATCTGGAGGTGGCAGGCAAGCATATTCTGGTGGATTGTGGAATGGAGCAGGGAGCCCAGTATTATGAAAAGGCTCCTCTGCCGATCGATGAAGCAATGGTGGACTATGTTCTGCTTACCCATGCACATGTAGACCATTCCGGTATGCTTCCGGGCTTGTATGCCAAGGGTTTTCGGGGACAGATTTTCACCACGGTAGCCACAGCAGATTTATGTAATATTATGCTGCGTGACTGTGCCCATATCCAGATGCAGGAGGCCGAGTGGAAGAACCGGAAAGCAAAGAGGCATTCTGGTATAGAGCCTCATGAGCCTCTTTATACTATGGAGGATGCAGATGGAGCCATTCAGCAGCTGGTACCCTGTAAGTATAATAAGCTGGTGGAGGTGTGTGAAGGGGTCAGGATTCGGTTTACCGATATTGGCCATTTGCTGGGGTCTGCCAGTATTGAGGTGTGGCTGACAGAGGATGGGCATACGAAGAAGCTGGTATTTTCCGGTGATGTAGGCAATCTTCACCAGCCATTGATTAAGGATCCGGAAAAGACGGAGGAGGCAGACTATGTCATCATAGAGTCTACCTATGGAGACAGGATACATTCAGCCACCCGTCCGGATTATGTGTCTGAGCTGGCTCAGATTTTGCAGGAAACCTTCGATGCAGGAGGTAACGTGGTGATTCCCTCTTTTGCCGTAGGCAGAACCCAGGAGATTCTTTATTTTCTGCGGCAGATTAAGGCAGAAAACAGGATACAGGGACATCCCAATTTCCCAGTCTATGTAGATAGTCCGCTGGCTGTGGAGGCTACCGATATTTTCCAGAAAAATATTTCGGACTGTTTTGATGAAGAAGCCATGGAACTGGTGTACAGTGGGATTAATCCCATCCGTTTTCCCGGACTGCGGATGACGATTACCAGTGATGAATCCAGAGCTATCAACTTTGACAGTACACCAAAAGTTATTATTTCTGCTTCAGGTATGTGTGAGGCGGGAAGAATACGCCACCATTTAAAGCACAATCTATGGAGGAGAGAATGTACCGTACTGTTTGTGGGATATCAGGCCAATGGTACTCTGGGAAGAGTACTGGTGGAGGGAGCCAGTGAGGTCAGGCTCTTTGGAGAAAGCATAGATGTCCGGGCAGAAATCAGGACACTGCAGGGTATTAGTGGTCATGCAGATAAGGATGGACTGATTCGTTGGTTGAAGGGCTTTGAGCAGAAGCCGGACAAAATCTTTGTCGTTCATGGAGAAAGCAGCGTCTGTGATGCCTTTACCGACTGTCTGGAAAGAGAGCATGGAATGGCTGCCTATGCACCTTACAGTGGTACCAGAGTGAATCTGCTGACTGGTGAAATTGAATATCATGCTACAGCTAAGCCGTTAAAGAAGAAGGCAAGAACGGTATCTGATGTATTCCGTCGTTTGATGGCAGCAGGTCAGAGACTGCTGGCAGTTATTAGCAAAAACGAAGGTACATCCAACAAGGATTTGGCTAAGTTTGCAGACCAGATTAATTCCCTTTGTGACAAGTGGGATAGATAATAGAGGAAAAGAGGTAAAGGAGACAGTCAGCATGAGCTATGCAGATCAGCTATTTATCAATATGTGCAGGGATATTCTGGAGAATGGAACCAGCACAGAGGGAGAAAAGGTACGGCCTCATTGGCCGGACGGGGAGGCTGCCTATACCATTAAGAAGTTTGGAGTAGTCAACCGGTATGATTTATCCAAAGAGTTTCCCATTCTGACTCTGCGCAGGACAGCTTTAAAGAGTGCTACGGATGAGTTGCTTTGGATTTGGCAGAAAAAGTCCAATAATGTAAAGGATTTGAACAGCCATATTTGGGATGCCTGGGCAGACGAGGAGGGCAGTATCGGCAAAGCCTATGGTTATCAGCTGGGAATCAAGCATTCGTATAAAGAGGGCTGGATGGATCAGGTGGACAGGGTAATCTATGATTTAAAGAATAATCCCTTCAGTCGTCGGATAATGACCAATCTCTATGTGCATCAGGATCTCCATGCCATGAAGCTTTATCCCTGTGCCTACAGTGTGACCTTTAATGTGACACAGAAAAAAGGGGAAGACAGGCTGGTGCTGAATGCCATACTCAACCAACGCTCTCAGGATATACTGACGGCTAATAACTGGAATGTAGTACAGTATGCTGTACTGGTGCATATGCTGGCACAGGTCTGTGGAATGGTGCCCGGAGAGTTGATGCATGTTATTGCAGATGCCCATATTTATGACAGACATATTCCTTTGATAAGGGAGCTGATTGAGCGAACGCCTTATGAGGCTCCCTGTTTTAAACTGAATCCTGATATTCAGGATTTTTATGCCTTTACCTGTGAGGATGTACATCTGGAAAATTACAAAACCGGTTCTCAGATAGAGCAGATACCGGTAGCGATATAATCGTAGTTTACTTAAGTCAGAAAGGAGCTGGGTACAAAGATGAATATGATTGTGGCAGTGGATAGAAACTGGGCAATCGGCAATCAGGGGGAGCTACTGGTCAGGATTCCCAATGACCATAAATTTTTCAGAGAGGAGACCACAGGCAAGGTGGTTGTGCTGGGGAGAAAGACTCTGGATACCTTTCCTCAGGGGCTTCCCCTGAAAAACAGAACCAATATTATTTTGTCCGCTAATCCTGATTTTCAGGTAAAGGATGGGATAGTGGTTCATCATTTGGAAGAACTGAAAAAGGAACTGGAAAAGTATAGAAATGAGGATATATATATTATAGGCGGTGACAGTGTATATAAACAGCTATTGCCCTGGTGTCAGGTGGTTCATGTGACGAAAATCGATCACAGCTATCAGGCAGATGCTTAATTTCCCAATCTGGATAAAATGGAGGAATGGGTAATTACAGCAGAAAGTGAAGAACAAACCTATTTTGACATTGCCTATCAGTTTATCCGATACGAAAGACACCAAGGTTAAGTAGGGTGTCTTTCCTTTTTTCCAAAGGTTTTAGGCAGATTGTTGACTTTTAGAATAAAAAGTATAATAATAAAGTGTTAGATAAGGATAGACAGGAAGAAGGTAGGATGAGATGGAAAAGAAAAATTTGGATTGGGCAAATATTGGATTTGGGTATATCAAAACGGATCAAAGATACGTTTCTAATTATAAAGCCGGTGTCTGGGATGAGGGAAGATTGACAGATGAGGACATGCTTACCATTAGTGAGTGTGCAGGAGTACTCCAGTATGCACAGACTATCTTTGAGGGAATGAAGGCATATACGACAGAGGATGGACGAATCGTAACCTTTCGTCCGGATTTAAATGCAGCCCGTATGGCTGATTCAGCAAAAAGGCTGGAAATGCCGGTATTTCCCCAGGAGCGTTTTGTGGAGGCAGTACTTAAGACTACGGCTGCCAATCAGGCTTATGTTCCTCCTTTTGGTTCAGGAGCCACACTGTATTTAAGACCCTATATGTTTGGTTCTAGCCCGGTAATTGGGGTAAAGCCGGCAGAGGAATATCAGTTTAGAATTTTTGCTACCCCGGTAGGACCTTATTTTAAGGGAGGAGTAAAGCCCCTGACGATCTGTGTCAGTGATTTTGACCGTGCAGCTCCCCATGGAACAGGACATATTAAGGCCGGATTGAATTATGCCATGAGTCTTCATGCCATCCAGACAGCACATAGAAACGGTTTCGATGAAAATATGTATCTGGATGCAGCAACTCGTACCAGGGTGGAGGAGACAGGAGGAGCTAATTTCCTGTTTGTTACTAGGGATAATAAGGTAATTACTCCTAAATCTGACAGCATCCTGCCTTCCATTACCAGACGTTCTCTGATGTATGTGGCAAAGGAGTATCTGGGGTTAGAAACAGAGGAGAGAGCAGTTTATCTGGAGGAACTGGCAGATTTTGCAGAATGTGGACTGTGTGGAACGGCAGCAGTAATTTCTCCCGTAGGAAAAATTGTGGATCATGGCAAGGAAATCTGTTTGCCCAGCGGTATGGGGGATATGGGTCCGATTACAAAGAAGTTGTATGACACGCTGACAGGTATCCAGATGGGCAGAATAGAGGCTCCTAAGGGCTGGTTAGTAGAAATCAATTAATTAGTTTTAACCGAATCAAGCAGCAAAATTCAATGAGGTTGAATGTTGAACGCAGGTGGAGACAGAATGAAGTTTTTACATACAGGAGACTTGCATATAGGAAAAATAGTTAATGATTTTTCCATGCTGGAGGATCAGCGGCATATATTGGAGCAGATTTATCAGTTTGCCCTTCGGGAGCAGGTGGATGCAGTAATTGTGGCAGGAGACGTCTATGACCGTGCTATCCCTCCGGCGGAGGCAGTACTGCTTTTTAATGATTTTTTAACGAAGCTGGAGCAGGCAAAGATACCAGTTCTTATGATTAGCGGCAACCATGACTCACCGGAAAGGGTGAGTTTTGCTGCCAGGATTCTTGAGAACCAGCATATTTATATTTCAGGTATCTGCGACAGACCCCTGAAAAGGGTTTATTTTCAAGATGAATATGGAGAAGTGACGTTTGTTCTGCTACCTTTTGTAAAGCCGGCCGTGGTGGGGGCAAAAACGAATGGAGAAGCGGTAGAGAGATTGTTGGGTGAGGAGAAGCTGGAAGAAGGAAGGAAGGTGCTTATCACCCATTATTTTGTGACAGATGCAGGAAAAACTCCGGAACTATGTGAGGGAGAGACTACCGTACATGTGGGTGGATTGGACAATGTGGAAGCGTCTCTTTTTTCTGATTTTGACTATGTGGCTTTAGGGCATATTCATAAGCCTCAGAAGATAGGGCAGGGAGACAATTATTATGCCGGTGCTCCTCTGGCCTATTCTTTTTCTGAAGCAGGCCAGGAAAAGAGTGTGAATCTGGTAGAACTAAAAGAAAAGGGAAGGCTGTCCGTAACCAGACTTCCCCTTTCTCCCCTTCATCAAATGCGTCGGATTAGAGGGCGATTGGAGGAACTGATGGCAGTCCAGGTGGTAGAGGCAGCAGATGCCGGAGATTATATCCGGGCAGAACTGACCAATGAAGAGGAACTGATAGATCCGATTGGTACGCTGAGAACAGTCTATCCGAATGTAATGCAGATTGTTATGCTGAAAAATGAAAAAAGGGAGACTTCCTCTTATACCAGTCGATGTATCGAAAGAAAGAAGGATGTGTGCCTGTTGTTTCAGGAGTTTTATCATATGCTTCGGGGAGAAGAACCAGATGCACAGAGAATGGAACTGATACAGGAGGTGGCCAGAGAAGCTCAGCATGAGGAGATGCGAAGTTAGAATGGCAGTTATTGTGGAGATACTCATTGCAAGAAAGGAAGGAGCAGGGAGAAGACGATGAAGCCGGAAAAGCTGATACTTTCTGCCTGGGGACCCTATAAAGATAGGGCAGAGGTGGATTTTTCCAGCCTTAGAGAAAGAGGGCTGTTTTTGATTACCGGATCTACCGGTGCGGGAAAAACCACAATTTTTGATGCCATTACCTATGCTCTTTATGGAAGCATGAGTGGAGAACAGCGGGAAAAAAATACGGTACGCAGTGATTTTGCGTCTGCCCAGACTCCTACCTATGTGGAGCTGTGGATGCAGCATGGGGGAAAGGAATATCATATTTTTAGAAATCCTGAGTATCTGCGTCCCAAAAAGAAAAAGGGCGGTCAGGGAGAGTATACAAAGGAAAAGGAAAAGGCTGTTCTTTATCTGCCGGATGGAGGAATAATCGAGGGCAGCAGTGAGGTCAATCGGAAATTGCAGGATATTTTAGTTCTGGATTATCGACAGTTTAAACAGGTATCAATGATTGCTCAGGGCGAGTTTACCAGGCTTCTGACGGCTTCTTCTTCTGAAAAAATGAAAATCTTTCGGGAACTCTTTTCTACTACCCTTTATGAACGGTTTGCAGGGATTTTAAGAAGTCGTTCTACAGAAATCTACCGTCAGATAGCAGTCTGCCGAAATCGTATGGAGGAAGATATGCAGATGCTCCACAGAGGGGAAGACCAGGAGGAAGATGCTATCCTGACCGGCAGCGAGTTTACCGATTATCAGCGGATTTTGGAGAACTTAAAGGAAAGACAGGAAGGGATGACGCAGGAACTGAAGCAGGCAGAGCAAGATTATGCCCACAGAGAGCAGCAGACGATTGCTTTAACCGAGAGGATTGGCAGGGCTGGACAGATAAATGGGAAATTGGAGAAGCTGCAGGGATTGTTGCAGCAGCGAGAGAAGCTGACCGTTCAGCAAGCGGAAATCAGTTCTTTAGAACAAAGACTGCAGCACTCCCGGCAAGCTGCGGGATTGATGGAGTCTTACAGCAGAGCAAGGCAGGCAAGGCAGCAACAGGAAGTCATGAAGCAAAAGCTTGAAAGAGAAAGGCAGGAGCTGGTTGCCTGTATCCGTCAGGAAGAGGAAGAACGTCCACGTTTTCAAAAAAAAGAGGAGATTCGACAGGCTTATGTCTGGCTTGCCTGTTGGAGGGAACGAAAGAAAGCTTTAGAAGAAGCCGATGGAAAGCTGAGGCAAAAGCAGGAGGAACTGGGCAGACTGCAGCAGCAATATATCAAACAGGAGGAAGTAGCTTCTATCAGAAAAAGGGAGTGGGAAGCAGCAGACCAGACGCTGAAACGGGCAGCCGTAGGGCTGGTGGCAAGGCAGGTAAAAGAGGGGGAGCCATGCCCTGTTTGTGGCTCTGTAGAGCATCCCAAAATTGCAGAAACGGCAGGAGAACTTCCTGATGAAAGGCGGATACAGCAGCTGAAGAAGACCTATGATAAGGAGCAGGAACGATTAATGGAAATCCATGGCAGGGCAGCAGCCTGTCAGGGTGAGGCGGCTGCCTGTCAGAAGCAAAAGGAAGGTTTACAGACCCAGGTACAGGAAGCAGCAGAGGTGTTAAAACAGACGTCGGAAGACATACAGGAACTGTTGAAAAAGATGTCAGAAAAGCAATATGAGCAGGCACTTCGCCATTATGAGACACTTTGTGTACAAAGGAAGGAAAAGGGAGAAAGGCTGAGCAGAGAAGAAGATGCCTTGCAGGCTCAGCAAGAGATGGTTGTTCAGTTGGAGGATTTATTTTCTAATAGTAGACAGAAGGCTGGATTTGCTTCTCTCAGGGATTTTGAAGAAGCTATTTTACCGACTGCACAGATAGAACGGATAGAGGCAAGATGTCAGGAGTACTACGCACAGCTACGGGCAGTGGAAGAACTGGTAGAGCATCTGCAGCAGGAGACTCAGGGAGAAGCTTGGGTAGACATAAGTGCATGGCAGGAAGAACTGGACAGTCTACAGAAGGAAAAGAAAAAAGCTTTGGAACTTTTGCAGGAAAAAAATCACAAACTGCAGGAAGTACAAAAAGTGAGAGCTTCCTTAAAGGAAAAAAAGGAACAGCTGGATGAACTGGTTAAAAGCTATGGGATCATAAAGGATTTGGATAATCTGGCCAGTGGAAATAATCCGCGAAGGCTGGTCTTTGAGCAGTATGTTCTGGCAGGTTATTTTGAGGAAATTCTCAGGACGGCCAATCTGCGTTTGGAACGGATGACAGGAGGGCGTTATCAGTTGTCCAGACAGGAGGAGGTTAGCGACGGCAGAACAAGAGATAATCTGGAAATACGTATTTTAGATTACTATACCGGTAAATATCGTTCAGTCAAAACACTGTCGGGTGGGGAATCCTTTCAGGTTTCTTTAGCTCTGGCTTTGGGGATGAGTGATATGATTCAGGGGTATAGTGGGGGAATCCGGGTGGACACACTCTTTATTGATGAGGGGTTCGGTGCATTGGATGGAGAGTCTTTGGAAATGGCCTGTCAGACATTAATGTCTCTGGTAGAAAAGGACAGATTGATTGGTATTATTTCCCATGTACAGGAACTGGCAGAAAAAATAGAACGGCAGATTATCGTTATCCGAACCAAAACAGGAAGCACAGTAAGAGTCTGGTAGTGAGGAGGTAAGGAAGGTTTTCTGTTTCACCTAGGGGAAATGAAAGGATTTTATCAATGAAAATCAATAGGATAGGGAAAAAAAAGAAAAAGCTTTGCTTGGTAGCACTGCTGGTGGCAGTTTGGGGAGGTTTGGTCTGCTTTTCCGGTTGTGAAGGTAACCTGAATATAGGTACCAGAGTAGTATTTACTATGGGCTTTGATAAGGATGAGGTGTTTCAGATTGAAGGAATATCCTGTAGACTGCCAGAGCTTATGGTCTATTTAACCACGTCTCAAAATCAGTATGAAAGCGTCTATGGAGAGGAAATCTGGAAGGCCAGTGTAAATGGAATTACTTTAGAGCAGAATATAAAGGATATTGCCTTGGCAAGAATTGCTCAGATTAAGACGATGAACCTGTTAGCAAAGGAGCATGGAGTAGAGCTGACAGAGCAGGAGCAGGAAACCGTTGCAGAGACGGCAGGTGTCTATTATAGTAGCTTAAACGAAACGGAAAAGGAACTGTTGGGAGTGACGGAGGCTATGATTACCAGGCTATATGCAGAGTATGCTCTGGCAGACAAGATTTACCAATATATTATAAAAGATATCAATCCTGAAATCAGTGATGATGAAGCCAGAACGATTCGGATTCAGCAGATTCTGTTGAAAACTTATGCTTTGGATGGAACCGGAAAACGGATTGAGTATACAGAGGAGACAAAGGGGGATGTCTATACACTGGCACAGAGCATACTGACAAAGGCCAGGGAAGGAGAGGATTTTGAGGAATTGATGGAGACCTATGGAGAGGATGGTTATGGTACCTGGTCTTTTGGAAAAGGGGAAAAAGATCCGGTTCTTGAAGAGGCTGCCTTTCAGCTGGGAAATGGAGAGATGACTCTGGTGGAAACCAGGGATGGCTATCATATTATGAAGTGTATCAGTACACTGGATCGGGCAGAGACAGAGGCAAATAAGGTGAAAATTATGGAGGAGAGGAAGCAAGAGGTGTTTGGGGAGGAATATGATGTTTTTGTGGAGTCTCTGACCAGAAAACAAAATATGAAGCTTTGGGAAAAAGTGGAGTTTATCCGGGATGAGAGAGTAAAAACCTCCAATTTTTTTGAAATCTATGAAGAATATTTCAGTTTACAAAAATTTTAGAAATCTTCAAAAGGGCATAAATACTGAAAAAAACAAAAGTTATTAGCACTCTCATGGAATGAGTGCTAATTTTTTCTTGACTTTTTTGGAATAGGGCATTAAACTTGGATTACATAAAATAATTTGATTAGCTTCTTTCCATTGGAGATAGAGCTGGACTGCTTGTCTGATTTGGGAAAGGAGTATATGGATAAGATGGAAGAAAGGGAAGTGACTGACTATGGCAGTAAAGCAAGGTAATTTATCAATTAACAGTGACAATATTTTTCCCATTATTAAGAAATGGCTCTATACGGATCATGATATTTTTATCAGAGAGCTGATTTCTAATGGCTGTGATGCGATTACCAAGGTAAAGAAGCTGGATATGATGGGAGAGTATTCTTTGCCTCTGGACTATAAGGGGAAGATTCAGGTTGTCGTAAATCCTGAAGAAAAGACTCTGAAGTTTATTGATAATGGTATTGGGATGACGGCCAATGAGGTAGAAGAGTATATTAACCAAATCGCTTTTTCCGGTGCGACTGACTTTTTTGAAAAATATAAGGACAAAACCAACGAGGATCAGATTATTGGTCATTTTGGATTGGGATTTTATTCTGCGTTTATGGTGGCAGATAAGGTACACATCGACACACTTTCCTATACAGAGGGGGCAGAAGCCGTACATTGGGAATGTGAGGGCGGTACGGAATTTATGATGGACACCGGCAGCCGCACAGAGGTGGGAACAGAGATAACCCTCTTCATCAATGAGGACTGTCTGGAGTTTTGCAATGAATATAAGGTGAGAGAGATTATCAAAAAATATTGCTCCTTTATGCCCATTGAAATCTATCTGTCAAAGGCCAATACTACGGATACCCAGATTATTAAGGCAGAGGAAAAGCTGGAGACAGATACAGTAATTGAGGAAATAGCCAAGGAGAAGGAGGAAGATGAGGAGAAGCTGAAAATTCGCAAAAGACCGGAGCTTCTGAATGAAACTCAGCCTCTTTGGACGAAGCATCCTAATGAATGTACCAAAGAGCAGTATCTGGAATTTTACAGAAAGGTATTCCAGGATTATAAGGAGCCGTTGTTCTGGATTCATCTGAATATGGATTATCCCTTTAATTTAAAGGGTATTCTGTACTTCCCCAAGATTAATACAGAGTATGAATCCATAGAAGGAACCATTAAGCTATATAATAATCAGGTGTTTATTGCAGACAATATTAAGGAAGTTATCCCGGAGTTTCTACTTCTGTTAAAGGGAGTAATCGACTGTCCGGATTTACCGTTGAACGTATCCAGAAGTGCATTGCAAAATGATGGATTTGTTCGGAAGATTTCTGATTATATTTCCAAGAAGGTAGCGGACAAACTGTCTGGGATGTGTAAGACAGAAAAGGAAGAATATGATAAATACTGGGATGATATTGGTCCCTTTATTAAGTTTGGATGTTTAAAGGATGACAAGTTCTGTGAAAAGATGACAGAATCTATTCTGTTTAAGAATCTGGAAGGTAAGTATCTTACATTACCAGAGTGTCTGGAAATCGCAGAGGGAAGCAAAGAGGTACAGGAGGCTTCTGATGAAGAAGGCAATACGGTAGAAGCAGAGATTGTAGAGGATGACAGTAAGGCTTCAGAGGATGAGGAAACAGGAGAAGATAAGCCGGAAAAGGTTGTCTATTATGTAACCGATGAACAACAGCAGAGTCAGTATATCAATATGTTTAAGGCAGCAGGTATGGATGCGGTTATTTTAACCCATCATATCGACCAGCCCTTTATTTCCCAGCTGGAGGCAAAAAATGAGGGGATTCGCTTTAAACGCATCGATGCAGATGTAATGGATTCCTTAAAGGATGAAACCGATGAAGAGGCAGCAAAGGAGCTGGAGACAAAGACAGAAGAAATTGGTAAGCTGATGAAGGCAGTCCTGATAAAGGAAGAACTGACAGTGAAGCTGGAGAGGCTAAAGGATGAGAAGATTTCTTCCATGATTATTGTTTCTGAAGAAAGCAGACGGATGCAGGATATGATGAAGATGTATGCCATGGGTGGTATGGATATGGGAATGTTTGGTAAAGAGGGAGAGACACTGATACTGAACGCTAATCATCCATTGGTGCAGTATGTGCTGCAGAATGCGGCACCGGAGGGTGAAGAACAGAAAGACAGCGTAAAGTTAATCTGTGAACAGCTTTATGACCTGGCAGCTATTCAGAATGCACCTTTGGCAGCAGAGGCAATGACAAAGTTTATTGCCAGAAGTAATGAACTGATGATGCTGTTGACAGCAGAATAGAATGGCAGGAGTAACTATTCAGTAGGTAGGCATACTTGCTGTGCTGATTGTAGGAAAACGTAGCAGTAACAACGTAACGGTGAGGGTACTGAACAGTTACTGGCAGGATTTTGATAAAAAAGCAGACAGGGGCTGCTGTAGAATAAAATTTTTTCACAATATATAGTATAGTTTTTTTGAATCAATGCTGTATGTTGCAGAAAACTTTTATTTTACGACAGCCTCTGTTTTTTTCGTCCATATAAACCGTAATAATGGTAACTAATATACTATATTTGTCTTGAATAAAAAAAGTAAAACCTCTATAATAAAACAATGATAGGGTCAAAAGATTAAATGCTTTTGATTCCAACATCATAAAAGAAAGAATCGAAGAAGACTTATGGGAAAGGAGAAGCGCGATTCAAATGAAAACAAAGAAACTAAAATGGATGTGGGCAGCCCTGCTGTGTGCCGTCAGCACAGCAATCGGTGGTGGAACCGTTATGGAGGCAGAAGCATCAACCTATCAGAGACTGGAGGGGGCAAAGGTGCTGTGGGAAACACCACAGACAGAGAAGGGCCAAACCATCTATTACCGTATTCCGGCCTTTGCTACAGCCAATGATGGAAGGCTGATAGCCGTATCAGATAAAAGATATGGTCATGCAGGAGATTTGGGAAATCACAGAATTGATATTCTGGTCAGAACCTCCGAAGATAATGGAGCAAACTGGGGAGAGGTACAGAACCTGACTTCAGAACTGACGGCAGGAAAGAATACAGGTTTTGGAGATGCTGCTATCGTAGCGGACAGAGAGTCCGATAAAGTATTGATGCTGACAGCCAGTGGAACGGCAGGGTTTTTCAGTTCCAATAGAACAAATTTATTGGGAGTGCATCAGTTTATTTCTAATGATGGAGGAAAGACATTTGAAGCACCAGTAAGTATCACAGATATGATATATGGTTTTGATGAAAGCTGGCCTGGATTGTTTGTCGGTTCAGGGCGTATTATGCAGTCCAGGTACATTAAGGTAGATAGCCATTATCGTATTTACTGTGCTATTTCAACCAGAAATACCAGCGATAGTGGGCAGCATGAAAACTGGGTAATTTATTCAGATGATTTTGGTGAAAACTGGGCTGTATTGGGTGGGGTGAAAACTGCTCCTGTTGAACCGGCAGATGAACCCAAGGTAGAGGAGCTTCCTAATGGAGACGTGATTCTTGCCAGTCGTAAAGATAGTGGAAGATATATCAATGTATTTTCTTATGATAAAGGAGATCCTACCTATACTAATGGCAGCTGGGGAACCCGTGCAACCCTGCCTTTAGGCAATACCAGAGGAACCGATGGAGAAACCTATATTCTGTATGCAAAGGAAAAAGCAACCAATGAATATGTTTATCTGGCATTGCAGTCTATTCCCACTACAGGCAACAGACAGGGAGTAGGAATCTTTTATAAGGAATTAGGTGAGAATGATACCACTCCGGCAGCCTTTGTTACGGGTTGGAGCAATGAAAACTTCCTGATGGTACAGACTCAGGACAGTGCTTATTCTACTTTTACCCAGCAAAAGGATGGTAAAATCGGTTTCTTCTATGAAGAAGGAAATCCTGCCTATGATATGATATATGTACCAATTAGTATTGAACAGATTACCAGTGACAAATATGAGA
>JAFXJR010000105.1 GCA_017532145.1 Lachnospiraceae bacterium
TGCTTTGCAAGTCCTATTCCTAAATTACTTGTTGTGGTGGTCTTACCAACGCCACCCTTCTGATTTGCGATTGCTATTACTCTACACATGATAATTCTCCTTTTCTTCTACTGTTCTTTTACATTGCTCTTTTTTACTTCTACATAAGCTCTATGAAATTTCTTGGTTCCCTTGTTCGAGTACAAATCGGAAAATTCTGTTACTTCTACTTTGGGATTCTTACGCAAAATCTTCCCAAACCACTTAATATCGTTCTTCGTTCCCATCAATCTTATTTTCAACATCAATCCAATCCTCCAAATAAAGCATACAACTTGCGATTATCCTTGACATATTCCGGATAGCGGATTTGTATTGCCTGCCAGAAATACGGAGCATAACCGCAACAGAATAAATCTTCCACGCTATACTGCTTGCACTCTGTCAACTGCTCCTCTGCATCCTCATAGTCATACACGCTTGGTGTACCATTGCAGTACAAATTAAATGCCATTCGCACTACCTTCTGACTACCGCTTGTCTGCCAGCCTTCATGCAAGCACTCCGTCTTTACATTTCCGGTTTTGAAATCGTAAATTCTGTACGCATTTTCCCTTGTGTCATTGCAGATACCAAGACAATAGCAAAGTGCCTTGTGGTAAACATCCTGATACCTAACCTCTTTCAACTTCTCATAGTAGAATTTCTCATGTGCATCACTAATAAAAATAATTTTGCCTTCTTTCTCGGCTGTTGCACCTAACGCTGTGTTTTGTTCCATTTCACTACCTCCGTGATATTATTTTTTTATACTAAAAAAGGACTAAATCCTTTTTAGTTTCAAAAGGGATTTAATCCTTAATAGAGAACTCTTATATAACAGAAAATTCACCTTGCGAATTTTCCGTTATCATGAATTAAGAAAAGGAAGCTTTATGGGCTTCCTTTTCAAGAGTTATATATAGATTTTGCAAATAATATCTTTAAACCTATTCGCTTTAGTGTACTCCGGGTGGTGTGACATATACTCGTTCACATCTTCCCTCGTAATCACGAATGTTGTGAAATACATGTATTTGCGGTTATCTTCTACTTTCCTCCATTGGCGATAGCTGCCTGTGCCGCCGCCAACCTAGCAATAGGCACCCGGAAAGGCGAACAGGAAACATAATTCAGACCTATGCTATGGCAAAATTCCACACTGGATGGATCTCCGCCATGCTCACCGCAGATTCCCAGCTTCAAATCGGGTCTGGAAGCCCTTCCTTTTTCTGCAGCCATCTTTACCAGCTGTCCTACACCGTTTTGATCCAGCTTGGAGAAAGGATCGGACTCATAAATCTTACTCTTAAAATAGGTAGACAGGAACTTGCTGGCATCGTCTCTGGAGAAACCAAAGGTCATCTGTGTCAAGTCATTGGTTCCAAAGGAGAAAAACTCTGCTTCCTCTGCAATCTCGTCTGCTAACAGTGCCGCTCTGGGAATCTCAATCATCGTTCCCACATGGTAGCTGATGTCGGAATTTTTTTCCTTCTTCACTGCTTCTGCGGTTTCCAAAACTACCGTCTTTACATACTTTAACTCCTTTTTATCACCAACCAAAGGAATCATAATCTCTAGTACAATATCATAGCCCTTTTCTTCCTTTACCTCAATGGCAGCCTCCATTACTGCTCTGGTCTGCATCCGGGCAATTTCCGGATAAGTAACGGACAGACGACAGCCTCTGTGTCCCATCATCGGATTGAACTCATGCAGAGCATCACAGGTAGCCTTTACTCTCTCTACAGAGATATTCATATCCTTCGCCAGTTCTTCAATATCTTTATCCTCTGTAGGTACAAACTCATGAAGCGGAGGATCTAAGAAACGGATGGTAACCGGTCTTCCCTCCATTACCTCATAAAGACTCTTAAAGTCACCTTTCTGAAAAGGAATCAGCTCTGCTAAGGCAGCCTCTCTTGTTTCCTCTGTTTCAGACAAAATCATCTTTCTAATCTTGGGAATACGATTGGAATCAAAGAACATATGCTCTGTTCTGCAAAGACCAATTCCCTCTGCTCCCAGCTTAATTGCATTGGCAGCATCTATAGGAGTATCTGCATTGGTACGTACCTGCAGAGTACGGAACTCATCTGCCCAAGCCATAATCCGCTTAAAGTTACCAGTAATTCCTGCTTCTACTGTTTCAATATCTCCCTTATAAATCTTTCCAGTAGAACCATCCAGAGAAATATAGTCTCCCTCCTTGAATTTACAGCCACCCAGACTAAAGGTTTTCAATATCTCATTGATAGTAATGTCTCCACAGCCTGATACACAACAGGTTCCCATTCCTCTGGCCACTACTGCTGCATGGGAGGTCATACCGCCTCTTACCGTAAGAATACCCTCTGCTGCATGCATTCCTTCAATATCCTCCGGAGAGGTTTCCAGACGTACTAAAATAACTCTCTCTCCCTTTTCGTGAGCTCTTACTGCATCCTCTGCGTTAAAATAAACTCTACCTGCTGCTGCACCTGGAGAAGCTGGCAGACCCTGACCGATTACCTCACCTTTCTTTAAGGCATTGGCATCAAAATTGGGATGCAGGAGCTGATCCAAAGATTTAGCCTCTATTCTGCAAACAGCTTCTTCCGAGGTAATCATTCCTTCATCCACTAGGTCACAGGCAATCTGCAAAGCTGCTGCTGCTGTTCTCTTTCCACTACGGGTCTGAAGGAAGAAAAGCTTGCCCTCCTCTATAGTAAACTCCATATCCTGCATATCTCTGTAATGCTTCTCCAGTTTATTGGCAATTTCAATAAACTGCTTATAGCACTCAGGTAAATCTTCTTCCAGCTTAGTAATCGGCTGAGGAGTACGAATACCAGCAACCACATCCTCGCCCTGCGCATTGATTAGATATTCTCCATAAATTCCTCTCATACCAGTAGCAGGATTTCTGGTAAATGCCACACCTGTACCAGAGGTATCACCCATATTTCCAAATACCATAGCCTGTACATTAACTGCAGTTCCCCAATCACCGGGAATATCGTTCATCCGACGGTATACAATGGCTCTGTCATTATCCCAGGAACGGAATACTGCCTTTACTGCCTCCATCAACTGAGCCTTTGGCTCCTGAGGGAAGTCACTGCCAATTTTTTCCTGATAAATCTTCTTATATCTTTCAATAACCTCTTTTAAATCCTCAGCTGTCATCTCTGTATCAAAGGTAATTCCTTTGCTTTCTTTGATTTCATCCAGCACCCTTTCAAAAGAAGACTTAGGAATCTCCATAACTACATCGGAGAACATCTGAATAAATCTCCGATAAGAGTCATAAGCAAATCTGGCATTTCCTGTCTTCTTTGCAAAACCCTCTACTGCTGCATCGGTCAAACCCAGATTCAGAATGGTATCCATCATACCGGGCATGGAAGCCCTGGCTCCGGAACGTACAGACACCAGCAATGGATTTTCCATATCACCAAATTTCTTTCCCTGTTGGTTTTCCAGCTTTTCCAATGCCTCAAAAATCTGTGTCTGTATTTCATCAGAAATCTTCTTGCCCTGATCATAGTAATCTGTACACGCTTCTGTTGTTACAGTGAATCCCTGTGGAATGGGCAATCCCAATTTCGTCATCTCTGCCAGATTGGCTCCCTTGCCTCCCAGCAGATTTTTCATATCTGCTTTTCCTTCTTCAAATAAATATACCCACTTCTTCATTCTATGCACATTCTCCTTCCATTTTAGAAAACTCCACTCGATATCCAGCACTACCAATGCCAGATACCAAAAATTTCCTTGATTCGGTTAACTGTTTATGGTGTTGGGGGAAAAGCATTTGACCCCTTGATACTTACGGATTTCTTCGCATTTCCCGCTTATAAAATCCTAAAAACATTCGAAATTCACATATTTTTCTGTGAAAAATAGCTACTTTCTCATGTTTTGCAAGTCCCAAAGTCATCATTTTTCATACAAACAAGAAAATCGATGACCCTTTGACTCTGGTATCTTTTTACGATTATAACATATTGACAGAGTATTTGCTACTATTTTAAAAAAAGATAAACAATTTTGCTAACAGTTTGTTACTTTTCACACCTATTCCACGCACTCCGCTGTGAGACGTGAAGAGAATACATAAATTCAGCCAATACATCACCTGCCTCGCCACAGGTGACTTTATATGCAAGTGATGACTGTTACCAATTTTAACTCAACTACATTTTCCTACGGTCAGCACAGCAAGTGTGCAGACCTACTGAATAGTTACTATTTCTTCTACTAATAAGAGACAATGTGCCAGATACCCTGCCAATCCGATATCTGACACCTTCTATCTCTAACCCCCTATTTGACAGTACAGCCTTGTATGCAGCTCTACTGTTTCCTTTAATCTCTGCATATGCTCAAAGGAAGGCGGCTCTGTATCTCCCATGGGATATTCTCTGCCCAGCCCCTCATACTTACCTCGTCCATAGCTATGGTAAGGCAACAGATGAATCTGCTCTACACCGGGAAGAGAAGCAGCAAACTCTGCAATCGCCCGGATTTCCTCCGGAGTTTCATTAAAACCTGGTACTACTGGTACACGGATAATCAGCTGAGTCAATCCGCTGGCAGCAATCTTCCTGGCATTTTCCAACATTAAAGTATTTTCTTTTCCTGTAAACAAAGCATGCTTTTGAGGATTCATATGCTTAATATCCATCAAATAGGTATCCAGATAAGGAAGAATCCCTTCTATCGTCTCATAGGAAGCAAAACCCATACTTTCTATAGCCGTATTGATTCCTATGTCCTTCGCTGCCTTCAACAATGCTCTGGCAAATTCAGGTTGAAGCAGACACTCTCCTCCTGACAGGGTCAGACCTCCCTCTGAGCGGCTGTAATAGGGCATATCCCTCTTTACGGTCTGCATCACTTCCATAACTGTTATATCCCTGCCCATGATTTTTCGTCTTCCCTGTACCATCATCGGCTCAATCTCAAAGGACTGGGACTCAGGATTACAGCACCATCGGCAGCGGAGTGCACAGCCCTTTAAGAAGATAATGGTTCGGATTCCTGCACCGTCATGAATAGAGTATCTTTGGATATCAAAGATTCTGCCTGACACATTCATGTAATCTTTCATCCTGGTATTCACCTTTCTTATCGATTAACTGCCTGCTCCGTTCTGCGGATAATATCATCCTGGAGAGACTTGGAAAGTGTGGTAAAGAGTGCAGAATATCCTGCCACCCGCACTACCAGTCCACTGTATTTTTCTGGATTTTTCTGTGCATCCAACAAAGTCTGCCGATCCACTACGTTAAACTGCATATGCATTCCCTTCTGGTCAAAATATCCCCGAATCAAAGAGACAAAATTCTCCAGACCCTTTTGACCGGACATTGCCGTAGGATGCATCTTCATATTGAACAAGGTACCGTTGCTGGCTATGCTGTGGTCCAGTCTGGCCACAGAGTTGCAGGCTGCTGTAGGTCCATTTACATCCTTTCCTGAAGACGGAGATACACCATCAGCTACAGGTGTATGGGCTAGTCTTCCATCCGGTGTAGCACCCGTCTGTGCACCTAAAGGCACATTAGCGGATACGGGATACAGCCCTGCATGGAAGATTCCTCCCCTGGGGTTTTTATACTGCTGTAAAGGCCTAGTATATACATACGCAGCCTCTCTTGCCAGACTGTCCACTTCATCCAAGTCGTTACCAAATTTAGGCAAATCATCTATTAAATCCAGAATCTCCTGATAACGCCTTTTTTCTGCCTCCGGGATTTCCATCGTCAGCACCTGCTGAATCGTAGCAGCAATCACTGCTTCCGTCACCTCTTGTCCCTGTGCAGCCATCTCCTGTCCTACCTGAAGGGCAATCTCCCGGGCTGTAATTTCATCGAAGCCCTTGCCAAAGTTCATCGAAAGTGCCCGCTTCAATTCCCCCATCGTTACCTTCTTTTCCTCAAATACCAGCTTCTTTACGGTATACAGGGAATCAGCCACATTGGCAATACCAAAGCCCTGAGGACCGGTAAAGTTATAGACAGCACCACCCTCCTGCACACTGGTTCCCTTTTTCATACAGTCATCCACCAAACAGGACAAAAAGGGCAGAGGGCAAAGCTTTGCATGGGCTACATCAATTGCATTGTCTGCATTAACCAACAGAGAAATATTATAATTCATCTGCTTTTCGTATGCCTGATAAAACTCTTCAAAGGTCTGGAAGGACTCCACATCCCCCGTCTGAATGCTGGCCAGTTCTCCTGCATCATAGCCATTGGAAAATACCATTTCCAAAGGACGGCACATATTAAAGAAGGCTGCATCATGCCAGCCATCCGTCTTACCGGGTACCTGAGGCTCTACACAACCGATAATATTATAGCCTCTGGCATCATCCAGAGAGATTCCCCGGTTAATCAAGGCAGGAATGATTACCTCATCATTATAATAAGCCGGCAGGCCAATTCCTGTTCTGGTCAATTCTGCTGCTCTTAGCAGCAACTCTTTGGAAGAACCGTTCCATACACGGATGGAAAGGGAGGGCTGGGGTAAAAATACATGATGGGAGGCATCAATACACATAAAGGACAAATCGTTGGTAGCATCCCTTCCATCCGGTGTCTGTCCTCCTACAATCAGATTCTGGAACAGAGAATATCCAGCAA
This sequence comes from Lachnospiraceae bacterium, assembly GCA_017532145.1. Lineage (GTDB taxonomy): Bacteria > Bacillota > Clostridia > Lachnospirales > Lachnospiraceae > Kineothrix. Next base: position 6,651 of record JAFXJR010000105.1, read on the forward strand.
ATCCTTCTGCACTGGCAGCATCTCTGCATTTATTCAAATCATTCAGTTTTACCCAGATACAATCAATCAGCTCCTGTGCATACTCTCTGGTCAGAATCCCCGCTTGTCTATCCTTCTCATAATACGGATACATATACTGGTCAAATCGTCCCGGAGAAATAGAATGTCCACTGGACTCAATTTGCAGCACTTGCTGGATAAACCAGAAGGACTGGCATGCTTCCTGAAAGCCTTCTGCCGGATATTCCGGTACCTTTTTGCAGATTCCTGCAATGGTCATCAACTCCTGTCTGCGTTCTGCATTCTGCTCTCTGCCTGCCATTTCCTCTGCCAGAACTGCATAACGATTAGCATAGGCAATTACTGCATCGCAGGACATGACTACTGCTTCCAGAAAACGCATCTTCGTGGAATAATCTGCATCCCCAAACTGGCACTGCTCCATTTCTTTACCTGCTTTTTCCTTGATTCCCCTAAGACCCAGACTTAGTACCTGATCATACTGAACAGTAACGTGTCCCACACCATTATAAAAATAGTTACCCGGCGTAAAGAAGTTATGCTTCATGGCTCTCAGGGTCTCCGGTGCCATATAAGAGGTAGCCAATTCACTGGTGGTTTTTCCCTTCCAATATGCGTTAGCCTTTAACAGCCTCTGTTTAGTATCCTCTGAAATATAAAAAGGATCTGCACTCCTTCTCTCCACGGTATCAAATTCTGCTTCCAGCCATTCGTAAGAAAATTCCGGATAGGTCTGACAGCCTCTGGGAGCCAGTGTAGTACTTCCTACAATCAGCTCCTCAGGCCGGATAATAATGGGGAGATTGTTCAACATATGCTCCAACGCTCTGGCCTTGCGAATAATTACCGGCAGTCCTTCCGTCTGCTGATAGGATTCCGTAATCAGCTCAGCCCGGGCAGCTTCAATTTCCGGCATCTTCGCAAATAAATGTTCCACCAGCCGGCTAATCCTTGGAGATTTTACCACAGGTGTGCTATTGTATGTAACCATATCCTATTCCCATTCCTTTCTTTTGTCATAAATACACTGTATACCGTATTCTTCCATCACCTGCATCCACCTTTCCTCCGGTTTTTGATCGGTTACAATCACATCCAACCGGGATAAGGGGCAGATTCTGGAAAATGCTACTTTATCAAACTTTGAAGAATCCACTGCCAGATAGACTCTGGCTGCAGACTGAATCATACTCTGCTTAATACCGGCCATTTCATCGTTGCCCTCTAAGACACCTTTTTCTAAATCCAATCCCTTACAGGAAAAAAACAGCTTCTCTGCATGATAGCCTTCAATACTATCTGATGCTTTTTTTCCCACAAGAGCCATAGAACCTGCCTTTAACAACCCTCCGGTACTGATAATATCCCAACCTGATACGTCAGAAAGCTCCAATAAGTTCTCGATAGAATTGGTGAGAATCGTCAGATGCTTTTTCATTTTAATATTTTTAGCGATAAAGACTGCCGTTGTGGAGGCATCTAAGAAAAGATGATCCCCATCCTTAATTTCCTCACGAATCAGCTCTGCAATTTTCTGTTTTCCCAGTGTATTGGATTTCCATCTCACATTAAAGGGAAGGTCAATATTTCCAATTTCATTAATAACAGCTCCGCCATAGCTTTTAATAATATGGCCTTCCTCTGCCAGCTTCTCCAAATCCCTGCGGATGGTTTCCTCTGACACCTTAAATTCCTTGCTTAATCCACTGACGATAACCTTCTTTTCTTCATAGACCTTTTCCAGTATCCTTTTGCGCCGTTCTACTGCAAGCATGCTGTCCTACCTCCAAAGTTCTATTCTATCTATCTTATTTACCACTTTACACTCAGCGTATATCAAAGCAGATATTTACAAGTAAGTCCCCTTACCCTTGCTTGGCGTACTTGAGGAACTTCCTTGATTCGGTTAAAAAATATACTTCATAATATTTTCACTGGGACGGGCAATTACGGAACTGTCTAAGAACATTCCCCTCTCTCCTGCTTCAGCTTTCGCCTTTTCAATGGCTGCTTCTACCGCAGATACGCTACCTGTCAGCAGCATATAGCTTTTTCCACACATTCCCTTTGCCAGACGAAGCTCAATCAGCTCTACAATTGCCGTTTTGGCTGCCACATCGGCTGCCACAATAAGGGCAGACACATTATAAGTTTCCAAAATACCCAGAGCATCTATTTTTTCCGGTTGAGTCGTTCCATAGATGGCAGGAAAGATAGCCTCATGAGGATTTCCCAAAACAAAGGTATCCATAATCTTCTCTCCATAGGCTCCGGCTGCATAATCCACTGCTGCATGAACGGCACCCAAATCTCCACTTACCAGAATAATAAACTTGCCCGGACAGGTTACCTCTGCCTCCAGCACTTCAATGTCTGCTGCCTTTGCCATTTCATCCACTGCTTTAAATCCGGTGGCTACCGTTGTACATTCCACCATACCAATTGCGTTGGCCATAATCTCTCCCTTTCTTTCCATGCCGCAGCATATTGCAGCTTACTTCCTTGCCCTAATCACAATTTCCCTGGCACTAACCTTTTCCACCATACCATCCATAGAACAATGTATAGCAGTACTCAATCCTTCCCGGGCTTTCCCGATTACCTGGCCCTTATGCACCTGTTCTCCAACACCCACTACAGGCTCTGCTGGTGCCCCGATATGCTGACTAAGAGGAATCTTCACTACTTCCACCGACTGCTGCCTGTCCTCAAAGGGTGCAGGTACATCATATCTATCCAGTCCCAACCGGATAGCCAGACGATGAACTGGTAACTTTCTAAATTCCCGTTCTGCCTCCACCGGCGCCGGATCCAGCTTCTCTACCTTAATACCTGCTGCACGCAGCCCGGACTTAAACTGCTGAATAATCGTTCGGGGAGCCAATCCCTGGGGACAGGCATAGCTTTCACAGATTCCACAGCCACTGCAATAAGCAGAATTAACGTACACACTTAAATCACTAATATCCTGATTAGCCACTGCTCTCATCACCTTATGAGGCTCAATAGGATGTCCCAGTGCATGACGGGAACATAAATCCGTACATGCCCGACACTGACAGCAGATGGAGGAAGCACGCCTTCTTTCTATATCCAGATTTTTAGTCATCTTTGCTGCCAGACTGTGATGCTTTGGCAGAACAATAATTGCATTTGTGGTTTTCGTAATAACTGTAGTCTCACTTCCCAGCCGCCCCATCATAGGTCCACCCATAATAAAGGCTGGTTCCTTTACTGTAGCACCTCCTGCCATAGCCAGTGCATCTCTGACGGAGGCTCCCAAAGGAATCCTAACAGTCATCGGGCAAGCCACCTCTCCTACTACAGAAACCAGCTTGTCTGTTACTGGCAGCTTTTGGTGAACTGCCTGATACAGGTTATACATGGTTTCTACGTTATATACTACCACTTTTTCATCTATAGGAAGCCCTCCCGGCGGAATAACCCTGCCAGTAGCCTCATAAATTAAAACTACTTCATCTCCCATAGGATAAGCCGGTCTTAATTCACAAATCCGAACCTTTGGGTAGTCTGCCAGGACTTCCTTTACTGCCTGCACAGTAGTTTTGTATTCACTTTTAATGCCCACCACTGCCTCACTGGCACCGAAGGTTTCTCTTACCTCATCCAACATCTGAATGATTTCTTCCGTATATGCCGCCAGCAGCTGCCTATGCAGCTTCAGCAGAGGTTCACATTCTACACAATTCAGGATGACGGTATCTGCCTGATCCGTCATCTTGGCATAAGCGGGAAAGCCGGCACCTCCGGCTCCCACTATCCCATTTTCCCTTGCTATTTCCTTGAGTTCATCGATCAGCATACCTATTTGCTCCAATCCTGTCCTTCGTCAATGATCCCTACTATGGCTGCATCAATAGGAGCATCTTCCTTATCGCAGCCAATCCTTGCAGCCGAACCCTGTGCCACAATCACATACTCTCCGATTCCGGCTCCGATACCGTCTATGGCAACCAGGCGGCTTTGGGCTATTTCCATCATTTCTACAGGCTCTACAATCATAAATTTACTGCCCACCAGTTTTTCACTTTTTTTTGTAGAAAATAAGCTTCCCACAACCTTCCCAATAATCATAAAACCTGTCCCTTCCCAAACTAAACGATTTCGTAACTGTTCAGTACCTTCACCGTTATGTCGTTACCACTACATTTTCCTACAATCAGCACAGCAAGTGTACAGACCTACTAAATAATTGCCCTATTTCTCAATCTGTATCTGCTTTTTTGACCCTCAACTACAGTCAACGATTGTTACCATATCTCCTTGCCCAATCTGGCAGGCATTCGCCTCATCTGTATCGATATGCATCTCCAGAGTAAACGATTCATCCACTCGGATTTTTACTTTTTCCAGTACTACTGCTCTTTCATCACCCATTCTTACGGAGACAAAGTCTCCATCCTGGTAACCAGCCTCTCTGGCATCCTCTGTAGACATATGAATATGTCTGGCCGCCACAATACAGCCCTCCTGCAGATAGATGGCTCCCTTCGGTCCTACCAACGCAATCGGTGCTGAGCCTGCAGTATCTCCTGACTGGCGAACGGGTGCCTTTACTCCTAACGTACGGGCATCTGTAGCCGATATCTCTACCTGAGATTTACTCCTTACCGGTCCTAAAATACGTACATTCTCTATTGCACGCAGCTTCAAACCTACGATGGTACATTGTTCGTTACAGGCAAACTGTCCACCCATCAGCTCACTCTTTTTCGTCAGCTGATAGCCCTTCCCAAACAGTTTTTCCACATCCTCCTGAGTCAGATGGATATGCCTTGCCGATATGCCCACCGGAACCTTCCTCCTGGCCTTTTGTCCGCCAGAATCTCCCATAGCCTCTAATACCATTCGGGTTATCTCTTCAATATTCTGATAGGTATTCAAGTCTCACACCATCCTTATTCTGGGAAGCTGCCAAATTTGACCAGCTGTTTTGAGTGCATCACTGCCTTTCTCCCACTGTCCGCTCCTGGCAAGCTTCCATATATCGCGAATCCCGGAGACTTCTTGCTATAAGCTATAGCATAAGCCCCGGAATTCTTCTTTTCCTATACCTTTGGTAAAATCATTTCCACATCACCATGGGGTCTGGGAATGACATGGGTTGCTATCAGTTCTCCCAGTGTACCTGCACTGCTTGCCCCTGCTTCCACAGCAGATTTCACTGCACCTACATCTCCCCGTACCATCACAGTTACCAAGCCGGAACCAATCTTTTCTGTTCCTACCAGAGTAACATTAGCAGCCTTACACATTGCATCTGCCGCTTCTACTGCTGCTACCAGACCTCTGGTTTCTACCATACCTAATGCTTCTAATGCCATCTTGTTTCCTCCTTTTTCCTTCCCATAGCCTGGCTTACCTCTGCTTGGGATTTTCTGTCAAAGCGGATATTCTCCTGCAAAATTTCTCTTACGAAGATTCCTCCTGAGTCGTCTCCTTGGGAACAAAATCGGGCGGATCCTCTCCCAGCTGCTTAGGCGTGGACGACGGCTCTGCCTTTCCCTTAAAACGGCTTGCTGACAACTCTACCATCCTTATGATTTCGGGATGTGGATTGGGTAGAATCCCTGTGGAAACAGGCTTCTTTAAGGCATTGGCTGTTGCTGCTTCCACCGACTGCCTGACTGCTTCCACGTCTCCCTCCACAACCAGAGTAACCAGTCTTCCACCCAGCTTTCTCTCCCAGGTAGCCAATGTGACACCCGCTGTTTTACACATAATATCCAGGGCATCCATCGCTGCTACCACACCGGTGATTTCTATGAATCCATATGCGTTACCCATGCCGCTTCTCCTTTAAAATTCTTCTGTTTAGCCTTTGATTTTGGGAAGAATTTTTTCCACATCTGTGTGAGGTCTGGGAATGACATGGGTTGCTACCAGCTCTCCCAGTCTGCTTGCTGCACTGGTACCAGCCTCTACTGCTGCCTTTACTGCACCTACGTCTCCACGTACCATTACTGTTACCAAACCGGAACCTATCTTCTCGGTCCCCACTAAAGCAACCTCTGCTGCCTTGGTCATCGCATCTGCTGCCTCAATTGCTGCGGTAAGTCCTCTCGTTTCTACCATTCCTAATGCTTCCTGTGCCATCTTCTCATCCTCCATTATTCTACTGCTGTTTTAATTTTTATCCAATGCGCTGATTTTCAGCATTTTCTCCGTATCCCGGGTAGGTCTTGGAATAATATGCCTGGATACAATCCCGGTGTGTGCTTCTGCCACTGCTTCAGCTGCCCGCATCGCTTCCTCTACGTCTGCAATGCTTCCCCTGAATTTCACGGTAACTAACAAGGGTACCGGCAGAGCATCTGCATTGCCCGGCTTATTCTTATCAAAGACCTCTAACCTTACATTGCCTGCTTTACAGCCTGCATCTGCTGCCAGAAAGGCACATACCAGCCCGAATACCTCCAGCATCCCCACTGCCTCCTGTGCTTCCCGGGATTCCTGCTTTTCCTGTGCAAGTTCCTCTTGTGCAAGCTTTTCCATCTCTGCAACCATGCTCCTTCCAAAGTTTCGGGCTGAAAAATAAAGCCTTCTCAACCACCTTCTGCCTTAACCTTATCTGTTGACAATGGCAATCTTTAATCCTGTCATTTCCAGATTCTTATGCAGAGCCTCGTTAATCTCCTCTAAGGGATACTTATGCGTAATCAGCTCTGCCATCGGTAAACCGATTGCCTTTGCCCTCTTGAGAAAATCAAAGGTAGTAGCATAGTCTCTCAGGGTATATACCCAGGAGCCTACCAAGGTAATTTCCTTTGCACACAGGTCAAAATGAGGGTTAATAGAAGCCTCTCCACCATTGACAAAGAAACCTAATTCACAGAGTCCCCCTCCATTACGGATAAATTTATAAATATTGGCATGAGCCATCGGATTGCCTGTACACTGGAAAGCAAAGTCTGCCAGATGTCCTTCAAAGGAATCCTCTACCGCCTTTGTTAACGCCTCAATACCATTATGCTCTTTAAAGCTTACTGTCTGAGTAGCACCCAGTCTCTTAGCAAATTCCAGTCTGGCATCGTTTCCATCCACTGCTGTAATGTTTTCAATTCCCATGGTGCGAAGTACGGCAATACAGATTAAACCAATAGGACCGCAGCCTTGTACCACTACCCGGCTGTTAAAGCGGAGAATATTTGTTGTCTTGGCTCTTTCTACTGCATGAATTAACACTGCACTAGGCTCAATTAAGATTCGGGAATCCAAATCCAAATCGCTGACATTAAAGATAGTAGAACCCTTTCTCACCAGCAGATAGTCTGCAAACCATCCATTTAAATGAATATCATCATCGGGAAGCAGTCCATATACGTCTGCATCTCCCACATTCTGCTTATTCATATCGAACATGGTAATATCCGGATTGTCCTTAAAAATCATACAGGTAACTACCTTGTCTCCTACCTTTAAGTCCTTACCCGCACTGTCCTTTTTCACATTTTTTCCCATTTTTACGATTTCACCGGTACCCTCGTGTCCTAAAGCTACCGGAATCAATCCAAAGGGATCTCTTTTAAATTCATGGGCATCGGTACCACATACTCCACAGCCCTCTACCTTTACCAGAATATCATCATCCCCCACCTGAGGCATAGGATATTCCTTAATTTCAAATTTTTCTAATCCGGTTAACATAGCCACCTTGGCTGTAGCGGGAATAGCTGCTTCCCCACATGCAGCCTTCTGTCCGGCACAACCGCAGGATTTGGTAGCTGAACTATTAGTCATCTGCTCCAGCACCTGTTTTACAATTGCTGCAACATCCTGTTCTTTTACTGCCATATTCTGCTCCTTTCTCTTATCTGATGCATAGGCTGTCAGACATTGTACAGCGCCTTCTCTTGGTAAAGCTGCTTGCACTGGTCAGTCCCTCTCCTGTACGGGAGGCGATGGTAAAGGTACAGTAGCCTTCTCCTCCAAATCCCAGTGCGGCATAGCTTGGACCATTCTTTACCAGAATCGCTGTATCCAACGCTCTTGCATAGGTGGTAATATGATCTACATTTTTAGAATGAATATGCGCCGAATGGCGGTTTCCATGCTCCAGCCAAAGTGCAGCTTCTACTCCCTCCTCGAAGGTCTTTACCCGCACCAATCCCAGAATCGGCATCATCAGCTCCTCTGAAATCAACGGATGATCCTTCTCTCCTTCAAATACGATACACCGAATCTCCGGTCCAACCTCTACACCTACCATAGACAGCAGAGTTTTGGCATCCCTTCCTACACACTTCCGGTTTAAAGCTCCCTTAGGAGTCAACACCGTCTGTACCAGCTTATCCTGAATTTCCTTACTTGCCAGATAGCAGCCATTTTCAGAAATCATATAGTGCATTAGTTCATCGGCGATACTATCCACTGCCACAATTTCCTTTTCTGCAATACAGGGCAGATTGTTATCGAAGGTACAACCATTGATAATATCCTGAGCAGCCTTCCTTACATCTGCTGTTTCATCCACCAACACTGGTGGATTTCCAGCGCCTGCACCAATGGCTCTCTTTCCCGAAGAAAGCACTGCCGTTACTACTCCCGGTCCTCCGGTAGCCACCAGCAGATGAATTTCCGGATGCTTCATCATAATATTACTGCTCTCCATCGTAGGCTCTTCCACCGTAACAGCAATATTATCAGGACCTCCTGCCTCCAAAGAAGCTTCATTAATCATATTAATAGTAAAAATTGTCGTCTTCTTTGCATTAGGGTGAGGATTGAATACGACTGTATTTCCTCCTGCCAGCATACCAATACAGTTACAGATTACGGTTTCTGAAGGATTCGTAGCCGGAGTAATTGCTCCAATTACTCCAAATGGTCCCATCTCTACCAGTGTCAGCCCTCTGTCTCCGGACCAGGCAATCGTACTGATATCCTCTGTTCCCGGTGTTTTTTCTGCAGTCAGATGATGTTTCAGTATCTTGTCTCCTACGTTGCCCATACCCGTTTCATTGACCCCCATATTGGCTAACATCTCTGCATTTTCATGGACTCTTTTCCTGATAATCGAAATAATTTTTTCTCTTTGATCCAGGGTCATCACACGAACCTTTTTCTGTGCCTCAATTGAAGCTTCAATGGCCGTTGTCATGTCCTGAAATACTCCGTGCATCCCGGACACCTCACCTGAGATCTGCATATTTGCCATGACCTTCTGCACAATGTCATGTACCATGCGTTCATCTACAGACACTTGATTACCTCCTTTAATGCGGCCTTTCCATAAGCAGCCAGGTCACTATCCTGATCCGCTGTTCCCCCTGATATACCTAAAGCACCTATCATGGTATCACCTACCATCAGGGGTTCACCGCCTCCTAATATCATGACCCTGCCCTGGTTGGAGAACTGCAGTCCATACAGTTCACCTCCCGGCTGGCACAGTCTGGATAATTTTTGTGTAGACATCTGAAAAGCTGTGGAGGTATAAGTCTTTTGTAACGCCACATCAAAGCTACCATGATAAGCTCCGTCCATACTATGTACAGCAATTGGTCTGCCGGAAGCATCCGAAACTGCCGCTACGATGGCTATTCCCATTTCCTTCGCCTTTCCCTCTACCATGGTAATCAATCGAACGGCCAGCTCCAACGACATTACTTCTTTTACAATGGTATCCCCCACAAGACGTTCAACCATTTTTTCCAGCCTGTTTTTATCCATCATTATTTGCCCAACTGCTCCAGAACCTTTTTGGTAATTGCGGCTACCAATTCCTGACTATCGTCCTTCTGTTCGGCAGAAGTGCTGCAGCTGCCGCCACAGTTATGGCAGTTTTCCTTACCCTTGTTCTGGCAGAGATTTGCTGGATGACGGCCAGGAAGTCCCATCTGTCTTCTGATTTCGTACAATTTCTGAATCTGTTCCTTATCGAACTCCTTGGGTCCACCCAGCTGTTTTGCCTTATACAGAAGCTCTGCATAAAACTCTACGGATTCCATCTTCATATAAGCTGCCATTAAATCGGTAGACCAGGTCAATGCTCCGTGGCTCTCCAGCAATACGGCATCAAAATGCTCCAGATAAGGTTCTACTGCATCCGGAATCTCAGTGGTGGAAGGAGTACCATAGGGTGCAATCGGTACACATCCTAAAGCAATTACAGCCTCCGGCATAATAGGCTGTGTCAACGGAATACCTGCAATAGCAAAACTGGTAGCAAAGGTAGGATGAGCATGTACCACTGCTCCCACATCCGGTCTCTTTGCATATACACGCATATGCATCTTGATCTCGGAGGATGGCTTAAACCCTTTATTGGCCTGTATTACATTGCCCTGTGCATCTACCTTACAGATAAATTCAGGTGTCATAAATCCCTTGGATACACCGGTAGGCGTGCATAAGAATTCATTGTCGCTTAACTTAACGGAAATATTTCCATCGTTTGCCGCCACCATATTGCGGTCATAGATTCTTTTGCCAACATCGCAAATCATTTTTTTAATTTCATATTCATTCAGTGCCATCTCTCATTCTCCTTTTCTTATCTTATTTCCGTTTCCGGACTGGTACCTTTTCTTTCCCACCGGATAAAAGCAGGCAGTGGATAAAGCCCTCTCAGTGAGTCAAGTAGCTGAGAATCTCTTCGATTCCCTCACCGCTTTTGGCATTGACATAAAAAATAGTCTTACAGCCTGCCAATCTTAGCCAGCTGGCTGCCAGCTGGGGTTCTCCCCCCGGCTTGTCAATCTTTGTGACAATGCCAATCACCTCCCGATTTACCATACAGGTAATATTGGGTGGATACAAAGAATATGGCTCCGTAGCCGCTGCCAGAAGTCCTACTACATCTGCCTCATAAGAATATAGAGCAAGTGCAGCTCCCAGACCGGAGGTCTGTAGATATTCTCCCGGGGTGTCGATAATCCGATCAGAATAATTGATATACTGGGTCTTTTTATAGTGAATAGTTTCTCCCTTTAATGCCTGGGTTAAGGTGGTTTTACCGGCCTGGCTGCGACCAATCAATATCAGTCTTTTCATCTGAAAATCCTCTTCATACCAGACTTTAGGTTCTTGTAATGGCACAGGTACTGTATCCCAGTGTCTGTCCCACATAATCCAAAATTGCCTGAATGGAAGCTTCCACCTCCGATATCGTTCCTGTCAATATCACAGAGCCGGAAAAACGGTCTACAAACCCCAGGTCTGCTCCCGAAGCTTTAATGCCGATATCCGCCATAATAATAGCTGTTTCTGCCGGACTGACTGTAAGCACTCCTATGGCTGACTTGGAAGACTGTATCGCAGGGTTAAGTCCCAGCTTTTCATATAAAATATTGTCAGGATTAGCAATAATATGTGCCAGTGTAATCTGCCTTCCCGGTACCAGTTCCTGAATAATCCGCTGTTTGTTTTCCATCCCTTTATCCTCTTCCTTTTCCACCTTCACCATTCCTGTCAACGCATTCTCTTCACGTCCCTGCAACGAAGTGCATGGCATAGCGTGAAAAGTAGCCCATTCACTGTATTACTTTCTTCCTTGTTCATCACCCATTCTGACTCTTTAATTATAATATGTTTCGATAGACAAGTCAATATATAACTCAATAGAAGTCAACATAAAACAACGCATGTTACCTTTGTTTTTTAGGATTTTACCACTTTTTCCTGTATTTATCTATTTAATACTTAAAAAAATATTGGTTTTATGTTGTTTTTATCCTGTTTTCCATTGTGATTAATTCTTTTGATTCACATTTTCTTTTTTATGGGCTATAATACCTGTATAATAAATAGTAAGAAAGGCAGAAAAAACACATGATAAAACAGTATCCTATTTTAGCAGACCTTCATACCCATAGTATCAGCAGCGGACATGGTTCCCGTGATACTATCTGTCAAATGGCTTTGGCTGCTTCTTTAGCAGGACTCCAACTGATGGGAATTTCAGAGCATGGACCTGCCACTCCGGGTTCTGTACTGCCCTCCTATTTTTCCGGTATCCGATTAGCACCCAGAAAAAGGTGGGGAGTAAACTTTGTGTATGGGGCAGAAGTAAATATTCTAAACCTGGAAGGAGACGTGGACCTTCCTTGGGAAATATTGTCTGCATTAGATTATGCCATTATCAGTATCCATCCTCCCCAGTTTACTCCCTGGGAAGTTCCCGACCTGACTCAGGCCTACCTTTCTGCCTTCCGCCATCCTAAGGTACGATTTCTGGGACATATTGACGATGCCCGTTTTCCTGTAGATTTTGAACGTCTGCTAAAAGCAGCCCAGGCAGCCGATATCTATCCGGAAATCAACAACAACTCTCTGACTCCCCAGGCCTATCGTGTGGATGGACAAAAAAACTGCCGTCAACTTCTGAAAATCTGCAAACGCCTTCAGCTCCCTGTACTGCTCTCCAGCGACAGCCATGGAGTTGCTCAGGTAGGAGATATGGGATATGCCCTCTCTTTATTAGAGGAATGCCAGTTTCCTCCTTCCCTGGTTCTTAACTCCGACCCTGTGCTTTTGCAGCAGATACTCAAAAGACCATCAAGAAACTGCAGAAACAGGAAAATTTAATAGTAGTAGATAGGCATAGCCTCACCTATCTGAATGTTTTCCTTTTCCTCTGCCACTCTGTCCGGTATCTGAACATCTTGTTGAACCATTATTTTTTCCAGAGTCTCTTGCTGAATATTGGTGATAACCGTTGCTGTTTCTGTCATCGTCTCTTGTTGAACACTGGCGATAACTGCTGCCTTTTTGGACGTCCTTTTCCGGGCGGTCGTCTTCTTACCTATAGATGGATTTTCTATTGCTGTCCCCATCTTTGCTACTCCACTATTTATCGCTGCTGCTTCACTATTACTTGCCGCTTCCCCGGTATCTGCTGCTTTATTGGCTTTTGCCCTACTGCCCTTGCCTACTGTCATCACCCACGACCTCCTTCGCCAATTCCCGATTTTTTTAATCTGTCTGCTTCTTTGCTCAAAATGGATATTCTTTTCAGCAATAAATCTTAATTTCAAAGGAATCTGCTACACAGCTTCTTGCCTCTCCTAAACTGGAAAATACACCCTTCTCCAGCATCTGTGTCAGAATATTACCGATAGCGGTAGCCTCTCCGGGACCTGCATGAACGGGAATTCCTGTATATTTCGCTGTCAGCTCATTCAGATACACCGCATTGGATCCACCTCCAATAATATTAATTCTATCATAGGTAATACCCGTAATCTTCTGAATCTCCTCCAGCTTCTCTCCATAACATTTCGCTAAAGAGTTGTAGATAACACAGGCCAGCTGAGGAAGGGTAACCGGAATCTCCTGCTTAGTCTTTTCACAATAATCCTGTACTGCCTTGACCATATCCTTGGGAGAAAGGAAGCTTTCATCCTGACAGTCTACCAGAGAAGAAATGGTTTCTTCAGAAGCCTGCTGACATAACACACCATAAGACAAATCAGGGGATAATTGGCTGCGTACAGACTGAATCATCCACAAGCCCATAATATTAGCCAGATAAGTAATTTTTCCACCATAGCCTCCCTCATTGGTAAAGTTGGCCTCTCTGCTCTTTACAGAGCAGTCTGCCTCTGCTCTTTCCACTCCCATCAAAGACCAGGTTCCTGAACTGATATAGCAGGTATTTTCTTCATTAGAAGGAATAGCCATTACGGCAGACGCTGTATCATGAGAAGGAGGCAGCACCACATGGCAATTATAACCTACCAGCTCCTGTACCTCTTTCGTTAAACAGCCCACATTAGTTCCTGGCACCTGAATTTCTTGAAAAATAGCTGTCGGAAAGCCTAGCATATCAATCAGTTCCTTATCCCAATCCTTTGTCACTGGATTAATCAGCTGACTGGTAGTTGCCTCTGAATACTCCTGTACCTTTTTTCCGCTCAATCGGTAATGAAAATAGTCAGGAATCATCAAAAGGGAAGCTGCCCTCTCCAATTCCTCCGGTTTTTTCTTCTTTAAAGCCATAAGCTGATAGATGGTATTATAAATTGCTTTCTGGATTCCTGTCCGAGCATAAAGCTGTTCTTCTGGAATAATCTGATAAACTTCCTCATCCATCCCTTCTGTTCGATGGTCCCGATATCCTACAGCCTTTCCCACAATTTGGTCTTCTGCATCCAGAAGCACAAAATCCACGCCCCAAGTGTCTACACCCACACTAACAGGAATTTTGCCCATTTCCTTACACTTCTTCATTCCGGTGACAATCTCACCAAAGAGTCTGTCCACATCCCAGTACAGAGTATCTTCCTTCTCATCCATACCATTCCAGAAACGGTATACTTCTTCCAATACGATTTTCCCATTTTCCACACTTCCCAAAATATGTCTCCCGCTGGAAGCCCCAATATCTATTGCCAAAAAATAACTGCTCATTTTCCTCTTCCTTCCTAGAATATACCAAAGATTTTTTCCCTGAAGGATTTATACAGAGTATCATAATCCGTATATCCTATCTTACTGTTTTTAAAAGTCATCCCCCATTTTTCACACAGAACATCTGCCAAGAGTCTGGCATTCTTATGCTCTGTCATCAGGATAGCAGGAAATACATAGTAAATCATAAAGAAATTTAGGTCAATCTGGGTTGTTCCATCAATTTTTCCTCTCTTTTCAAAGGCTTCCTTCACTCGCTGCACAAATACTTCTGCAACCTGATTGACAGCACTCTTACTATCTTCACTGTCTCCTGTATAATCCGTCATTTCTTTTAATAGCGCCTGATTTCTGTTCCGAAACTCCTTCATATTCGTTTCATAGGATGCTTTTTTCAGTTTTTTCATCATCTGTCGCATCCCATCAAACATTGATGCTGCCTGTTCTAACATGACTCCCTCCGATTCCTGGAATATTTGAATCAGTCTACCACTACACCCTTTTGGAGCATAACATTGGCATACAGAGCAGATTCACCGGTGGCAATAATACAATATGCCGTCTTAGCTTCATCATAAAAACGGAAACGTTCAATATTGCCTACTGCAGCAGCACCTCTGTCATCATATTTAGCAATAATCTCCTTATAAGTATCCCAGATAGGCGTTTCTACCTTGTCTCCCTTCATCACCTCCATCAGACTGACCGGCTGTTCCACATAGGTATCCAATGGAAATACCTGTAAAATGGCATCCAGAATCTCGGGAACTCCATGTCCGTCCATTCTAATAACAATTCCATTTTTGCCCATAGATTCTGCCGGGAAATTTCCATCTGATATAACAATCCTGTCACTATGGCCCATTTCAGCCAATACCTTTAATAATTCCGGGGATAAAATTTTAGGAATACCTTTTAACATTATTCTGCTCCTCCATATATCTTTTTTATCGTAACTGTTCAGTACCCTCACAGCAAGCTTTCCGGGTCTGTTTTACCATTGCCTATTTATTTACAAAAAGTGCCCCTATAAAGGGGCACTTATCGTCAGGAATGTTCCATAAGGGACACCCAATATGCTCTATAATTAGTCGTATAAGTTCTGAGAAATCTCAGCATCATTCATATTCTCAGCTGTATACCACTGGCAGCCTGTATCTACATCAGATACTGCCTCACCACTTGCTGCTGCATGAAGCAGCTCTACCAACTTTTCACCCATAGCTACCGGAGCCTGAGTAATAGCACCTGCGAATGTTCCATCTGCTACTGCTGCCTTGATTACTGCACCAGAGTCAAAGCCTACACCAACTACTGCAGAGCCAAATTTTCCAATGTTCTCATCAGCAGTTACCATAGCCTCTGCGGAATGCTGATTAGAGCCATAGATACAGATTGTATCTGCTTTATTCAGCAGTGTCTGACAATCGATAGTAGACAGCTCAGAGGTTACAGATGAAGGAACCAGAACCTCAATTATCACATCAGCACCTTCTGTCTTCTCAGCTATTGTATCATTTACAAATCTGTCATTACCTTCTACATTTACCGTTAAATCTGCAGAAACTATCAAATCTGCCATTCGGTCTACAAAACCTAATCCACGGTTGACAATAGATTCAGCAGTGGCGTCCTGACTTAATACACCAATACGGGTACCAGGTGCTACCTTATCCTTAATCAACTGCCAGGTCTCTAAAGCTGCAAGAGCACCAGCTGCATAGTTATCTGTTGCTGCATTAGCAACGATTGCACCTTCGGGAGCATTCGGTACACCAGAGTCGAAGCCTACAATAGGAATTCCTGCGTTCTGAGCAGCTGTAATTGCATCCAGACATGCACTGGTATCCAGAGCAGCTAAACCAATTGCATCAGGATTTGCTGCAATCGCTGCATCCAACATCTGCACCTGAGGCGCAATATCAGATTCAGAGTTAGGTCCCACAAAATTCATAGTATCGCCTAATTCAGATGCTTTCTGCTCGGCACCCTTTAATACTGCCTGCCAGTACTGATGCTGAAAGCCTTTAGAAACGATTTCAAAGTGGAAGCTTCCGTCTGCAGAACCAGCATCAGAAGAAGCCTCTGACCCTGAACTGGACGCCGGGGTGTTGCTTGCCGGTGTATTGCTGTTACCACAACCTACCAGAATGGTTGCAGCCATAGCTACACTCAAAAACATACTTAATACTTTCTTTTTCATTTTAATATCCTCCTTTGTTTTCTATATGAAGTCCTTATGACTTACATATCATCAGTATCCTACTATTTGCCGCTTTTTTTTGTACGGATTACGTCGATTAAAACGGCTACAATTAAGACAATACCTGTAATAATCTGCTGCCAGTTAGCCTGTAACCCAATATAGGGAAGCCCTGTTTTCAGCATGGACATAACGAATACGCCCAGCAGGGTTCCTACAATACTTCCGGCTCCTCCCTTCATGGAGGTTCCTCCGATAATCGCACCACAGATTGCATCCAATTCCAAACCTGCACCAGTACCAGGTGCTACTGCCTGGAAGGTTGCTGCATAAGCGATTCCTGCAAAACCGGTGAAAAGTCCACAGATAATATAAGCCAGCATATGCCATTTTACCACATTTACTCCAGAAAGTCTAGTTGCCTCCTTGTTGCTGCCTATAGCAATAATATAACGTCCCGGTCTGGTCTTATTCAATACAATCGTCATAATAATAATCAAAATAATTACCCATAAAAATCCTAACGGATACTTGGTATCACCAATAGTAATCTTAAAAATACTTCTGAACCAACCCTGCTCCGTTGCTAAAGGCGGCCAGGTAATACTCATACTTCCTGTGACAATAGAACCCAAGCCTCTGGCAATCATCATCGTGCATAGTGTGGCGATAAAGGGGGGAATTTCCATAATAGCAACTAAAGTTCCATTTAAAACTCCCATTAGTATACCGCAAAGCAGAGTTACCACAAGTCCTACCCCTACCGGCATTCCCATTTTGGTAATTAAAAAGCCGCCAATCAGACCATAGCAAACCATTCCGGTACCAATGGACAAATCGTTTCCTCCTGTAATCAGGGCAAAGGTAACACCGATTGCCATAAAGGTAATATAATACGAATAGTCCAAAATACTTAAAATTGTGGAATATTGTCTGAATGCTTCACTTTTAATACTAAAGAAGGAAAATAAAGTAATTATTACCAATAATACTACCAGACGCTGACCTCCGATTTTTTCCACCAAAGGATTGGTCGTCCGAGAGCCTGCATTTTTAACCTTTCCTGCCATTTCTTCCTCTCCTCCTACTTTCTCTGGGTGGCCATATGCATAATGTTCTCCTGGGTAGCCTCAGAGATGTCAAGTTCTCCTGTCTTTCTTCCCTCACACATTACCACAATACGGTCACTCATTCTTAAAATTTCCGTCATTTCTGAAGAAATCATAATTATCGATTTACCCTGGGCTACCAATTCATTCATCAATGTATAGATTTCACTCTTGGCACCAACATCAATGCCTCGGGTAGGTTCGTCGAAGATTAAGATGTCGCAGTCACGGGTAAGCCACTTGGCAATAACCACCTTCTGCTGATTTCCACCGGAAAGGTTTACTACCTCTGTTTCTACAGTAGGGGTCTTTGTTTTCAAAGACTTTACATAATCCCATGATACCTGGTCTTCTTTTTTCTTATTGATAAACAGACCCTTCATAAAATTTTGGAGAGCTGCCATAGTGGTATTTTCTGCCACAGACTTTCCCACTACAATACCGAATCGCTTTCTGTCCTCTGACAGATAGCCGATTCCATTTTTTACCGCATCCATAGGGTCTTTAATTTCCACCTTTTTTCCATTGATATAGATGTCTCCGCTCTCCTTGGGGTCTGCACCGAATAAAGCACGGGCTGTCTCTGTTCTTCCTGCTCCCATCAGACCGGAAAAACCTAAGATTTCACCCTTACGCAGTTCAAAGCTAACGTCTCTTACCATCTTTCCTGCATTTAAATGCTCCACCTTCAAGACTATCGGAGCATCCTTGGGAACCGTGCTTGCCGCCTTGGGATCCTCATAGATTACACGACCTACCATCATATTAATAATATCATCTTTTGTACAGTCTTTAGTAATCAATGTACCCACATAAGTACCGTCACGCATAACCGTAACCCGGTCTGTAATCACCTTAATTTCATCCATACGGTGAGAAATATAAACGATTCCCAGTCCCTTCTTTTTCAAGTCACGGATAATCTTAAACAATTCCTCAATTTCTGCCTCTGTCAATGCAGCAGAAGGCTCGTCAAACACAATCACCTTGGCATCATGCGAAATCGCCTTGGCAATCTCACACATCTGCTGCTTACCTACCGTCAAATTACCCATCATTTCTGTAGGATCTATCTCAATATTCAGTTTCTGAAACAGCTTAATGGATTCTTCATTCATTTTGGCATCATCAATCATCTTACCGTTCATAATCTCCCGTCCGATAAAGATGTTTTGTGCTACCGTCAGGTGGCTCAGCATATTCAGCTCCTGATGAACGATAACCACGCCTGCATCCTGTGCTGCTCTGGGATTCTCAAACTCTACTTCTTTTCCTTCATAGGTAATGGTTCCGGAATCCTTTTTATAGATTCCTGTCAAAACCTTCATCAAGGTGGACTTACCGGCTCCGTTTTCTCCCATAAGAGCTAAAACCTCACCTTTTCTGATTTCCAGATTTACATGATCCAATGCATGTACACCTGGGAAGGATTTATCAATACCCTTCATGGTTAAAATAATTTCACCCATGTTTTCACCTCTGATCCTTTCCTTGTGCTTCTAATGATAAAACGTAAAAGTATCTCTTGCATTCGCCCCAAACATCAACCGTTCAGGCGTATTCCCACAGTCTTAATTCCTTCTCTTCCTGCTCCTGATATCAGCATATACGGCTACCAACACGATAATACCGGTAATCACATACTGCAAATCAATCTGGAATCCTGCTGCCAGAATACCCACCTGCAAGATGGAAATAATCAGAACGCCGATAAAGGTACCTCCAATCGAAGCAATTCCTCCTGCCATAGAAGTACCACCCATAACACAGCTTGCAATCGCTTCATTATTAAAGGTATCTCCCAAGCCGGGCTGTACTGTGGTATAGGCACCTACATAGAAGATAGCAGCAATACCTGCCAGCATTCCACAGAGGATATAAGCCAGTGCTTCCCATTTTTTTACATCTACACCGGAAAGCCTTACTGCTTCCTTGTTACTTCCCAGACACAATATGTAACGACCTGCCTTAGTCTTATTTAAAACAATCGCACAAATAATAGAAGCAATAATAAAAATCACCAGTCCGGTAGGAATGATTGAAGTTCCTGAACCAATCTTAACCAGACTTCTGTACCATCCATTCTCCTGAGAAGCCTGAGGCCAAATCACCGACTGAGTCTTGGTAAATACAGATCCGATTCCCTTTGCCAGCATCATACTGGCCATAGAGGTAATAAACGATGGCATGTCCAAATAGGCTACTAAATATCCGTTTAATACTCCAAAGAGAGTACCTACCAGAATAGATACCAGCAAACACACAATCAATGGCACATCCATCTGCATCAGCATATATCCGGAAACCAATGCGGAACAGAACATCACCGGTCCAATCGAAAAATCGATACCGCCTGTGGCAATAACGAAGGTAACTCCCAGAGCTAAAAATCCAAGGAAATAGGCATAATTCAAAGCACTGTAAATATGGGATATATTGAAGAAGGAAGCTCTTCCTTTAATTGCACATAAGGCCCCAAATAACAGATACATTAAAATTAATACACCCACCAGAACAATCCGGTTAAAACCTATCTTCTTGACGATTGGGTTTTGTTTAATTTTTTCCACCTTTCTTCCTCCCAACTTAATATCTTTGCCGCCAGCTTTCGCCCCGTCCAGACGAATAGCTGCTCCCTGCATTCCATGAATACCTCAAAATCCCACATTAAATCCTTTTTCAACAGAATTTAAGCAACCCTTGTGTATACACGGAATATCAGTGAAATTATTTACTATTTAAACATATTATGACATACTTATTTCTTTACGTCAATATAGCTTTATGCAATACTATCAAAAAAATATCAGAATATTTGTTCTTTCTGATTATTTTGCTTAATAAAATTTAAAGTTTGGATTTTTCTTTATTTAGTTGATTTTTTTGAGGTTTTTTGTGGTTTTGACTTTATTACAAAAAAAGTCGTTACTGTTCACTCTGTGACCAGGAAGCTGAATTTTCTGTCAGCAAATCTATCTTCTACCACAGAAAACACTACCCAAATCCTATCTTTATACAGCCTGACAGCAAGCGTCAGGCTGTTCGGTGAACAGTAACGAAAGAAGCTTTATCTTATCGTTTTGTACAAAGGACCATAAGCCTGGCATGCCCTGTAATCCTGGCCTTCCTTATCCATTCCGAAAGCATTCCATGCACTGGGTCTGAAAATCTTGTCTTCCGGCACGTTATGCATACATACAGGAATCCTTAAGATAGAGCAAAGAGTAATCAGATCGGCACCAATATGACCATAGGAGATTGCTCCATGGTTTGCTCCCCAGTTGTTCATTACATCATAAGCTGTCTTAAACGCACCCTCTCCTGTGGTTCTGGGTGCAAACCAGGTACAAGGCCAGGTGTAGTCTGTTCTCTTCCATAATTTATCAGAAACCTCTGCCGGAAGTCCTACCGTCCA
>JAFXJR010000106.1 GCA_017532145.1 Lachnospiraceae bacterium
CCGACACCTCATCCGACCTCGCTGGCGCTCGGCCACCTTCCCCTCGAGGGGAAGTCTTTAGCTTGCTGCGGTCAGCATGTTTTCAATGAAGATGCCGTAGCCGCGGGTGGGGTCGTTTACCAGCACATGGGTCACCGCACCCACCAGTTTGCCATCCTGAATGATCGGGCTGCCGCTCATCCCCTGAACAATTCCCCCAGTCAGTGCTAACAGCTTAGGATCCGTAATCTGAAGAACTATCCCCCGGTTCACACTGTCATTTTCCAAGCTAATCTCCAGAATCTCTACATCATAATAGTGGGCTTCCCCATCAATACTGCAGATAATCTGGGCAGGTCCTGTTACCAACTCCTGCTTTAGTCCTATGGACAAGGGTTCTGAAATTATGGCTTCTTCCTGTTTTCCATTATAGGTACCAAAGATTCCAGCTGTTGTATTCTGTGTAATTTTTCCAATTACCTGAGAGGCATCATACTCAATATATCCGGTCAGTTCACCGGGAGAGCCATTGCTTCCTCTGGTAATCCCAACAATTTCCGTATGGTACAAGGTTCCCTTTTCCAGTTCCATCAAAGTACTGGTATCCACATCATTAATCCCATGTCCCAAGGCACCAAAGGAGGAATCTTCACTGAGATAAGTCATCGTACCTACTCCCTGTGCATTGTCCCTAATCCAGATTCCTATTTTGTAGTCACCGGACTGGCTGGTTTGAGGCTTTACTTTTAAGGTTAGATTTTCTCCCCCTCGCCGCACCCCCAGTACCAGTTCCTGACCCTCACTGTGCTTTACCATTTCTACAAAATCACTCTTTCCTGTTACTACCTCATCGTTTACCTGAGTAATGTAGTCTCCAGATTGCAGAATATATTCAGAAGGAGAACAGCTTTGTCCATCCTCTCCCATAAACTCTCCTACTCCTATTACTAAAACACCATTGGTTTTCACATAAATCCCTACAGGAATACCTGCAGGTATCAGTGTCTTATCCTGTATTACCTGCAAATCTACAGTCTTGAGTGGAATAATTCCAAACAGCTTTAAATCCAGTACATATTTTTCTATCTGATTAGCCTTTAACGTTACCGGCTTGGCCAAATCGATGTGGATACTGTCCTTGGGTATATTGGATTCCGGCTGTCCACTGACCTCCAGTATCTTCTCCTTGTACAGATTCCCTGACACTGGCATCTGTAAATCCAGTGTCTGCTCCACTCCTGCCTTTATCCTGATACAGGAAGGCACCTTCCTCCATAACGTAAAATAGCAACTAAAAATCAGAGCAATACTGGCAACTGCCAGCAACAAACAGAGAAATACCCGATATCTGTCTTCTCTGCTCGCTGTTCTATTCCTTCTTCCTCCCAAGTCGTCACATCCTTTCACATTAAACCCTCATCTGTTTTGTATGGCATACCGCCACAGCATGAAAGTAGTATGTGACAAACCTGTCTATTTTACTTATGAATATTGTTTTGAATTTTCTGCCAATTCCTTCATTTCTCTGGCATTCTGTAAGGCGGCCTCTGTAATTTGGTCTCCGCCCAGCATTCTGGCCAGTTCTTTCAGGCTTTCTTCCTCCTCCAGACTGCGAATCCTGGTAACAGTTCTTTCTCCTTCTGTCCCTTTTTTTATCAAAAAATGGGTATCTGCCATAGCTGCAATCTGAGGCAGATGGGTAATACAGATTACCTGACGGTCTTTTCCTAAAATTGCCATTTTTTCAGAAACTTTCCAGGCAGTTCTGCCGCTGATTCCTGTATCGATTTCATCAAAAATCAACGTCTCTATCTGATCCTTGTCTGCTAGCACCGTTTTAAAAGCCAGCATAATTCTGGAAAGTTCTCCTCCACTGGCCACCTGACTTAAAGGCTTTAAACTTTCTCCCTTATTGGTGGAAATCATAAATTCCACATCGTCATATCCCTCTTCTGTTAGCTGCTGCAGCTGAGGGGTGACACAGATTTCAAATTGAATTTCTTCAAAATTTAAATCCTGCAGTGCCTGTTTTAATTTTTTTCCCAACTCTGCAGCAGCTTTTTTTCGCTTCTCTGACAATCGTTCAGACTCTATCAGCAGCAGCTTTTGCAGTTCTTCTGCTCTGTGCAGAATTTCCTGGCGATAGACTTCAAAATTTTCTAAAATATGCAGTCTCTCCTCCCCCTGCTGCCTATAGGCTGCTACTGCCTCCAGGCTTTTTCCATATTTTGCTTTTAGATGATTCAATAGATTCAATCGGCTTTCTGTCTGGAGAAAATCTTCTTCCTCAAACTCCAGTCCCTCCATGTATTCTGCTGCTGCTCTATTAAAGTCACTTAACAGACCGTCAACATCCAAAAGCTGGGACTCCAAATCTGCCAGAGCCTCATCATAAGAAGATACACTCCTTAACTCCTTCAACGCTCTGCCTACATTTTCTCCTGCACTTTCTCCACTTCCCCATCCAGTCAGCCGATACATAGCTGCCACAGCTTCCTTAATCCTGCGTCCATTCAGCATTTTCCGGTAGAGCTGCTCCATTTCCTCATCCTCTCCCGGACGGATTGCTGCCTGTGTAATTTCATCTATCTCAAACCGCAGAAACTCTGCTTCCTTTCTGCGTCCTGCCTCATCCTGTCCCTTTTTCTCCAATTCCTTTAGCAGTCCCACATACTCCTGATACTTCTCCTGGATTCTCTTTTTCAGCTCTGCAGCTATACTGCCCGCATAGTCATCCAAAATCTCCTTATGCTTTCTTTTGTTTAATAAAGACTGATGTTCATGCTGACCATGGATGTCTAAAAGGATTTCAGCAATACCCTGTAGCTGCTTGGCTCCTACAGTTTCCCCACAGGCCTTACAGACGCTTCTGGAAGGCATAATCTTTCTTTGCAGCACAAAGCTGCCATCCTCTTCCGGAAAAAAATCCAGCTCCTTCAATCTTTCTGCCTGATGTTTATTCAATGAAAACACCAGTTCAATCAGAGCATAATCCGCACCGGTACGAATCAGCTCCTTATCTGCTTTTCCTCCTAATGCCAGGCTTACCGAGCCAAGAATCACCGACTTACCTGCTCCGGTCTCGCCAGTCAGAATATTTAGTCCCTTACCAAAGCAAACATCTTCCTCATCAATCAGTGCCAGATTTTTCACATGTAAACTTTCTAACATTCCTCTACTCCTAGCCCTCCATCATTCTATGGATTTTTTCCATAACCGTATGAGTATCCTCTACGGTTCTCACTGCCATCATAATGGTATCATCCCCCGCAATGGAACCCACGATTTCCCGCAATTTCATGGCATCAACAGCTGCTGCTACTGCCATTGCCATCCCGGGAACAGTACGAATAACCAGAATATTTTGTGCCATATCCATGGATAGAAATCCATCCTTAAGTACACGAATATATTTTTCTCCCAAATGGCTGTCATCCTGTTTGAAAAAAACATATTTCTGCTTTCCATTTCCTGTGGCTATTTTTGAAAGAGTGAGCTCACGGATATCCCTGGACACTGTAGCCTGTGTCACCTGAAAGCCGGCCTCTCTTAGCTTTTCTGCTAACTCATCCTGTGTCTCAATGTCATAATTTTCAATTAATTCCACTATCTTGCAGTGTCTGTTTCTTTTCATAAACTAAATCCTTTCCTTTATCATCGGTGGAAATGTTAAATACCAAATGGCTTAATCACTCATTTTCTTATGTAATAATTCCAAAAAACTAACCTTGTTTATTTTTACGATTTTGGCAGTCATAACTGCTCTTTGTATTTCCACCCGATCTCCCGTATACAGGGACAGCTTACAACTGCCGTCAAAATCCACCTCTACCTGTTGAATACTTCCCTCTCGCCCCGCACCTATTCTGATTTCTACCTTATCCTCCGGTGCCAGAATCACGCTTCTGCTATTCATCGTATGCGGACAGACAGGCGTGACCAACATCAGCTCTGCCTTGGGTTCCACAATAGGACCCCCGGCAGAAAGATTATAGCCGGTAGAACCGGTAGGTGTAGATAAAATTACTCCATCTGCATGATATTCCCTTAAAAATTGTCCGTTTACCCATATTTGAAACCGAATAATTTGCAAAGACCCACTTCTAGTAATTACAATATCATTTAAGGCCAGAGACTGCTCCATTCCTTTCTGTTCTTCCTGGTCTGCACGAATAATCCGGCCTGTCAGCATCATTCTCTGCTCTACTTCATAGTTGCCCTTCAGCAGCTGATGCAGAGCTTCTTCCATTCCGGCTACCTCTACCTCTGCCAAATATCCTAATGTTCCCAGATTAATACCCAATAAGGGAATATCCCTCTCTATGGTATCTCTGGCAGCCTGCAGCAAAGTTCCGTCCCCTCCCAGCACCAGAATACAATCCACATCCTCAGGAATGCAGCCGGCATCAGTATATCCTGATTTCCGCTCCCGCTCTGCAGCCTGAATACTGCACTTTACCTGCCGTACTTCCAGATACTGCCGAATCTGATTGGTTATTTTGTGTCCACAATCCTTATGTTCATTGGTAATAATATAAAAATGTTTCATTTGACGATTATATTTCCTTCCTGGTATCTCTCTGTCTCTGCATCCTTCCTTATCCTATGCCTTCTGCAGTGCCTGATGTGCCTGTTCCACTATCTGCTGCAGCGGCGCCTCCACACTTTTTTCTTGGGAAAGACCACTTTTTTCTTCGATAATAATTTTAAGCTGTTCTTCTGCTTCTGTCTCTGTCAAAGTCTCTCTTTCTTCTGATACTTCCCTTTTCCTGATATGCAGTAAATATTCTATATTTCCCTCCGGTCCCCGAATGGGAGAATAGTCTAAGCCCAGCCATTCAAATCCCAGCAAATCCACATAATCTATCACCTTTGCTACTACTTCCTTATGGATTTCCGGCTCCCGCACTACCCCTTTTTTTCCTACCTTTTCCCTTCCTGCTTCAAACTGGGGCTTAATCAGGCAAACCATTTGCCCACCTTGTGCCAGAATATTTCTCGCCGGAAGAAGGATTCTAGTTAAGGAGATAAAGGAGACATCCACTGTAGCAAAATCAGGTATCTCCTCTATATCCTGAGGCCTCATATAACGAAAATTCGTCTTTTCCATACAGACTACTCTGCTGTCGTTTCTTAGCTTCCAGTCCAGCTGTCCATGTCCCACATCAATCGCATATACCTTCTTTGCTCCATTTTGCAGCATACAGTCGGTAAATCCTCCGGTAGAAGCTCCAATATCCATACAAATCTTATTTTCCAGTACCAGATTAAAGGAGGTAATGGCTTTCTCCAACTTGAGTCCTCCTCTGCTTACATATTTCAGACTGCTGCCCTTAATTTCAATCCGACTCTTTGTAGAATCAAAGACAGTACCTGCCTTATCCTCCCTTTGTCCATTAACAAAGACGTTTCCTGCCATAATCACCGCTTTCGCCTTTTCCCTTGAGGCAGCATATCCCTGCTGTACCAGTAGTACATCCAAACGCTCCTTCACGCTTCCCCTTCTCCTTTATTTTTCTTCTGCTGCCTGGTATACTGCAAGCACTCTTTTTATAATAGAATCTGCATCAATACCGATTTCTTTTTTTAATACCTCTACATTGCCATGCTCCACATATTCATCCGGAATAGCTATGGTAAGCAAACGAATGTTCTCTGTTCTGTTGTCCAAAGCTTCCCTTACCTTTTCTCCAAATCCTCCGCTGAGCACATTTTCCTCCATTGTCACCAACAATTTATGCCGAGAAGCTGCTTTGATGATAGCCTCCTCATCAATGGGCTTTACAAACCGAGCATTAATAAGAGAACAGGATTTTCCTTCTGATTTTAGCTTCTCTCTTACCTGCTCTGCTATTTTGACCATACTGCCTACTGCCATCAGGCAGATTTCTTTTTCCTCATAGATAGGCTCACTTTTCCCATACTCAATTGGTAGACGGTATTCCTTCAAACCATCATAGGCCTCTCCTCTGGGATAGCGAATAGCCACCGGTACGCCCAGATTGAGTCCATACTTCATCATATCTGATAGCTCCCACTTATTTTTAGGAGCCATAATATGCATATTGGGAATGGAAGAAAGATAAGAAAGATCAAAGATTCCCTGATGCGTTTCTCCATCACTTCCTACCAGTCCTGCCCTGTCTATGGCAAACAATACCGGCAGATTCTGCAGGCAGACATCATGTAGAATCTGGTCATAGGCTCTTTGCAGAAAGGAGGAATAGATGGCTACTACTGGCTTTAAGCCTCCACTGGCCAAACCAGCAGCAAAGGTGACTGCATGCTCCTCTGCAATTCCTACATCAAAAAAACGCTCCGGAAACACATTATGGAAACGCTTTAACCCGGTACCATCCGGCATAGCTGCTGTAATAGCCACCACCTTTTCATCCCGTTCACCCAGCTTACGCATCACTGTAGAAAAAATATCGGTATAGTTCGCCTTTGTTCTGGGGTGGGTAGGCAGTCCTGTCTGGATTTCAAAAGGCTCAGCTCCATGAAACCGGGCAGGATGCTTCTCCGCAGGTGCATATCCCTTCCCCTTCTGGGTCATCACATGTACCAACACCGCTTTCTTTACCCTTTTGGCCTCTGCAAACACACGCAGCAGCTGATCCATATCATGACCATCCACAGGTCCTAAGTAGGTTAAGCCCATATCCTCAAAAAGCATACCGGGAATTACCAGCTGCTTAAAGCTGTTTTTAGCTCGTCGAATAAATTTTACCATCTGACTTCCATAGCGCGGAATATCCTTCAGCTTATTGTATACCCCATTTCTCAAATCCAGATAACCGGTAGCTGTCCGCATATTTCCAAGATATCGGGATACACCTCCTACATTTTCTGATATAGACATATTATTATCGTTGAGTACGATAATAAAATTGGTATCCAGTCTGGCCGCATTATTTAAGGCCTCATAAGCCATTCCTCCTGTCAGAGAACCATCTCCGATTACCGATACTACCGTATGATTTTCTCCTTTGATATCCCTGGCCTTTACCAATCCTAAACCGGCAGAAATAGAGGTAGAGGCATGTCCTGTCTCAAAAGCATCACACAGACTTTCCTTTCTCTTGGGAAATCCACTCATTCCCCCATATTTACGCAGTGTTTCAAAGCCTTCCCGTCTGCCTGTCAAAAGCTTATGTGTGTAAGATTGATGTCCCACATCCCAGATAATCTTATCCTCCGGCAGATCCAGAGACAGATGCAGAGCCATCGTTAGTTCTACCGCTCCTAAATTAGAGCCTAAATGGCCACCGGTCACACTGATTTTTTCAATCAGAAAATCCCGGATTTCCTGTGCCAGCTTCCCATATTCCTCTTCCTCGATATTTTTGATATCATTCATCTTCTGAATCTTGTCCAGTAGCATATCCATCCTCTTGTAGCTGTAAAGGTGTAAAACAGCTACGTCCTCTTTCTTTATTTTTCCCTGGTTATTAACTGTCTTACCAGGCATTCCAAAAATCTGTTTCTATACTCCTGAAAGGACTCCAGTATTCCAATTGCTTTTGCAGACATACTTTCCACATCCCGTTTAGCTTCTTCCAATCCCTTTTGTTCTACATAGGTCTTTTTATTATTCTTTGCATCACTGCCTATGGGTTTACCCAGGCTTTCCAGACTACCTGTTACATCCAGAATATCATCCTGAATCTGAAAGGCTAAACCAATCTGATAGCCACAGTCCTCCAATCGTTTTACCATTTCTTCAGAGGCACCAGCCAAAGTAGCTCCCACCATCAACGCTGCCTGAATCAGTGCTGCCGTCTTATGGGCATGAATAAACGTCAGCTGCTGCATCGTCATCTCCTGCCCCATCCCTTCGGCCTCTATGTCTGCTACCTGTCCTCCAATCATTCCATAAACACCTGCTTTTTTGGCAAAGATAACCAGTGCCTGAGCTGCCAGCAGACGTTCTCTTTCCCCTTCTGCCTTTGCTACAGCTTCTGCTGCCGTTTCATAAGCCAGATTCAGCAATCCATCCCCTGCCAGTAAAGCCATACCTTGTCCATATACTGCATGGGTGGTCTTTTTTCCCCTGCGATACTCATCATCATCCATACAGGGCAGGTCGTCATGCACCAGCGAATAGGTATGTACCATTTCTATTGCAGCTACAAAAGGCTCCACAATTCTTTCCTTCCCCCCAAACATCTGATAAGCCTCTAACATCAGCAGCGGACGCAGACGCTTGCCTCCGGCTAATATACTGTAATTCATCGCCTTCAGGACGGTCTTTTGAAAACCAGACTCCAGGGGAAGGTAATCCATAAGTATTTCCTCTATTTTTTTAATCTTCTTGTCCAATTCCTGATTAAAATTCATCAATGTCTCCATCCTCGTTAATTCGCAATACTCTCTTTTCTACTCTGTCTATTTTATCATTACAATATTTCAGGATTTTCATTCCCTGCTGATAAATCTGAAAGGATTCCTCCAGGGTAATCTCCTCTGCCTCCAGCTTTTCCACTGTTTCTTCCAGCTTTTCAAAAGCCTCCTCCAACGTTAATTCCTGTCTGTTTTCTCCCATTCTACTGTCTCCTTCTCTAAGGCTTTTGCTCTAATCCATCCATTTCGTACATGAACCTGCAGCAGGCTGCCAATTTCTACCCGATGAATATCGGTAACCGTTCTTCCCTCTCCATCAGAGACATAAGCAAAACCCTGATTCAGCTTGTCTAAGGGAGAAAGTCCCTTTAACCGTTCAATCCAGACTGCCAGCTGATGTCACTTCTTTGTTAAAACAGCTTCCATAGCTTTTTCCAGCTCTTCCTCCAACTTCATTGCATAGGTTCGTTTTTCCCGAATCTGGTTAGCAGGACTTAAGTATTTTAATCTGGTAGACAACTGCTCCAGCTTACCCCTTTCTTTGCTCAATCTGTTGTCCATCAGCCTGTCCAACCTATAGCCATAGTCCTGTAAAATTGCTTCCAGTCTGGTATATTCATAGACAGCCAGCTCAGCCGCTGCTGAAGGAGTAGGTGCTCTTAAGTCTGCCACAAAATCTGCAATGGTAGTATCTGTCTCATGCCCTACTGCAGAAATAATCGGAATCTGACAGTCAAAAATCGCCTGTGCTACAGTCTCCTCATTAAATCCCCACAAATCCTCAATAGAGCCACCACCTCTGCCTACAATTATCACATCTACTCCATACTGCTCCAGAGTCTGAATCCCTTTAGCAATAGAAGCTGCCGCCTGCTCACCCTGAACAATGGCAGGATAGAGGATAATCTGTACATAGGGATTACGTCTGGATGCCACCTGGATAATATCTCTGACTGCTGCTCCTGTGGCAGCTGTTACCACTCCCAGCGTCTTAATATAGGGAGGTATAGGCTGCTTATAACAGGAAGCAAACATTCCCTTCTCCTCCAGCTGTATCTTTAGCTGTTCAAACCGTTCATAGAGCAGACCTGCACCTTCCAGAATAATCTGCCGGGCATAAAGCTGATATTTACCATCCCTTTCATAGACATCCACAGTTCCTGCCACTACTACCTGCTGACCCTCCTGCATCCGAAAAGAAAGACCGGAACGGTTTCCCGCAAACATTACACAGGAAATCGTTCCTTTCTCATCCTTTAAAGTAAAATAAATATGACCCGAGGAATGATATTTGCAGTTACTGACTTCTCCTTTAACAAATACAGACTGCAGCATAAAATCCTGGGCAAACATATTCTTGATATATGAATTCACTTGTGCAACAGTGTATACATTCTGTTTCATTCCCATGGCTATCCATCCAATTACTATCCATTAACTGCCATCTGCCTGTACAAGTCTGGCCAGAACTCCGTTGACAAATCCCGGTGAGCTGTCCTGACCATACTTCTTTGCCAGTTCTACTGCTTCGTTAATCGCTACTCCAGTAGGGATTTCCTCGTCATACTTAATTTCATATACCGCCAAACGTATCAACGTTAAATCCACTTTGCCCATACGGCTGGTCTCCCAACCCTTGGTATTTTTGTTAATCATATCATCGATTACCTTCAGCTTTTCAACAATCTCTCCGTACTTTCCCTGAATATATTGCTTTTCCTTTTCTGTTACCCGGTCTTCTTCAAAAAACAGCTTCTGTTGCTCTGCCATATCTTCCATCGCATTAAATTCTACTCGAAACAGCAGCTTAAAAATCTGTTCTCTCAGTTCTCTTCTTCCCATGACCTGCCATCCTATCCGTTCTTCTGCATATTTATGCCCATAATCCGTATATTTACATCGGTCACTTCCAAGCCTGTCATATTTTCAATGGCATTTTGCACTCGCTCCTGAACCTTTCGGCTGGAAGCAGGAATATTATATCCATACTCCATAACCAATGCCATATCCACTCTGACCTCCCGACCAATCACTTCTACCCTTACTCCTTTTTTCAGGTTTTTTACTCCTACCTTATCCAACAGCCCATTGGTAAGATTTCCAGCCATTGCAGCCACACCTTCTACTTCTGCAGCAGCAATACCTGCAATGGTTGCCACCACATCGTCTGCAATCTTCACTGAACCAATATTATCATTTCCATATGTGTTTTCCTGATATTCCTTTTCCATCTAATCTATACGCTCCTTTCTTGGTGTCAATCTTCATCCGATACAAAAACTCAAGCCATATCTGTGTACCATCATACCAAAATTTACATCATTTGCATAGAGCGTGTTTACAAATTCAGCCCATAGCCGCCTCCGAAACTAGCCAAAGCTACAGGAAACTTCACAGCCAAAAGCTAAGACTGAGCTGAGTTTCATTGTCTGCATAGGCAACCACTCCATCCAGATTATCCAAATACTGAAAGATCTCCTGCTCTCCAATCAGCATTTCCTCCATCTTCTGATAGACCTCCTGACTGCTGCATTTTAACGTTACACAGGTACTCCCACTCGCATAGCCTTTTTCAAAAAGAGTCCGGATTGCCTCTGTATCTAATGAAGTAAAATATGCCCCTTCTCTAACATAATAATTAGCCTTCATGGAAGTACACTCAGGCAGCTCCACCACTGCTGTAGCTGTATGCGTCTGCGTCATCTGTTCACTGGTTACACACAGGTAATCATAGTTAATACTGGGCAACTGTTCCTGCTCCAATTCTCCTGTCTCCTGTGAACCGGCTAACTGATAAGAGGCGTCCCCCCAAGTAACATCCACATAATAATATTCCCCATCAATACACACCAGATTCCAAGCATGTCCTTCTCCGCTTTCTACCTGTCCGATTACCAGTGTAGAACAAATCCCCATTTCTTCTAACAGATACTGCATGGCTTTGGCATAGCCCTGACAGACAGACTTTCCATAAAGAAATACAGAACAAATGTTTTGATTATCTTTAGCTTTTGCCAGATATTCTGTATTTTCTATCAAATATTCATAGGCATACTTTACCTTTGTATACTCGTCTGCAGCCGGAGGAAGCCCTGACAGACAGACTTCCAGATAGGCATCAATCCTTTTTTGACAGTCTACCGTCTCCTCTCTGTCCATACTGTAGCTTCCGGTAAAGGTAATTTTTTTTAGTTCCTCCCCCAGCGTATATCGGGTGAAGGTATATCCTTCCACATAAAAAATCTCTGGATGATCATTGAGGACACATTGAAATACCCGCTCCAGCACTTGGTTATCCAGACAGGAGACCTTTACCTCTTCTCCTCGGTGCAGCAGAATCTGCAGTAACTCTACATAAATCAGCTGCTCCTGACTGTCCAGTCGGTCAAAGTGATAATAACCTTTCTGTGCTTCTAACAGCCCCGGTATAGCTTCCTCTGATAATCCTGCTTCTTCCCGGATAAGACTGTCATTTCTCTCTTTGGTGGTGCGAACCGTTACCTTGCTCTCTCTCCCCTCCGGACCGGCTTTTGTCTGTGCTGTTTCCCCATAGACTGTCTCTATTAAATCTTCGGTCTGCTCCAAAAGCTGAGATTCCCTAATGGTATAGAAAAGAAGACCGCTTAAAATCAACATACCCAGACACAGACCACATCTTCTCCCAAGTCTTCCCCTTTTTTTCATTCCCCGATATTGTCTCACCTATTCATCACGTCCAAACTCAGATAATATTAATCCTTCGTTCCTGTCCAATGTCATTCCAATACTCCATTGATTGATAAACAGAAGCAAGGGATTGCCCTTCATATCCTTTACTTTTTTCATATCTGAAGTACCTGTCAGCTTCGTCATATCCAGTTCCTTATTTTTTACCCAGCGAATATGCTCATAGGGCAAAGGCTCCAACCGTATTTCTACATTATATTCATTTTCCAATCGGTATTTTAATACTTCAAACTGAAGAACTCCCACTACACCTACAATAATCTCCTCCATACCTGTATTAAATTCCTGAAAAATCTGGATGGCTCCTTCCTGAGCAATCTGGGTGATTCCCTTAACAAACTGCTTTCTTTTCATCGTATCCAGCTGGCGTACTCTGGCAAAATGTTCTGGTGCAAAGGTAGGAATCCCCTCATAACGAAACTGCTCTTTAGGCATACACAGTGTATCTCCAATAGAAAAAATACCCGGGTCAAAAACTCCGATAATATCCCCTGCATAAGCCTCCTCCAAAATCTTTCTTTCACTTGCCATAATCTGCTGAGGCTGGGAAAGCCGCAGCGTCTTTCCTCCCTGTATATGCTTGACCTCCATACTGGCTTCATATTTTCCGGAACAGATTCTCATAAAGGCAATTCTGTCTCGGTGTGCCTTGTTCATATTGGCCTGAATCTTAAATACAAAGGCAGAAAAGGGATTTTCTACCGGATCTATCCAACCTGTATCTGCCTTTCTGGGCAGGGGAGTAGTCGTCATTTTCAAAAAATGCTGCAAAAAAATTTCTACTCCAAAATTAGTTAAAGCAGAGCCAAAAAATACAGGTGTCAGTTCCCCGGCCTGTACCACCTCCAAATCAAACTCTGCACTGGCTCCATCCAACAGCTCCACTTCTTCATTCAGCTTGTCCCTTAAATCGGTACCAATAAAGCTGTCCAGTTTCTCTACTTCCGAGATGGGAATTACCGTGGTTTCCCCCTCCTTGGTACCCTTCTGGGTATCGGTATAGGTATAGACACACTGTTCTTCTCTATGATAGACACCTTTAAAGCTTTTTCCTGAGCCAATCGGCCAGTTAATCGGACAGGTAGCAATGCCCAGCTCCCTCTCTATTTCATCCAACAGTTCAAACATATCTCCTGCATCCCTATCCATCTTATTAATAAAGGTGAAAATAGGGATTTTTCTCATTACACAAACCTTAAACAGCTTTCTGGTTTGAGCCTCCACTCCCTTGGAAGCATCAATCACCATAACTGCTGAATCAGCTGCCATCAGGGTACGGTAGGTATCCTCCGAAAAATCCTGATGCCCCGGTGTATCCAGGATATTGATACAAAAGTTGTCGTATTCAAACTGAAGTACACTGGAGGTAACGGAAATTCCTCTTTCCTTTTCTATCTCCATCCAGTCGGACACAGCATGTCTGGCTGTGGCCTTTCCCTTTACACTACCCGCCAGATTAATCGCTCCTCCATAGAGCAGAAATTTTTCTGTTAAAGTAGTCTTCCCCGCATCCGGATGAGATATAATCGCAAATGTCCTTCTTCTGTTTATTTCTTCTGCATAATTGCCCACGTTCTTCTTCCTCCCAGTTCTTTCCTTCCGGCGATTTTCATTGGATATCCGTAACTGTTCAGTACCTTCACCATTACGGATATCCTCTTTTTTTACCTGTAGATAGATTCGGCTTTTCCTTCCTACCGAATCTATCGTGTCCGCTTTTATAACGCCCTCCGGAATTACGTACCTGCTTTGGTACGTTGTATTGGTATTATAGCACATCCTACTTTCTAAAGAAACCTGTAACCTTAGCTTTTTCCCTCTATAATCCCTGACGCTATGGCGTTTCAGAGACAGGCTGAGCAGGTGTGGCTTCTGCCGGTGTGGTACTAATAATAATATTTTCTGGTGCAGTTCCTGTCTTTCTGATAATAATATCCTCAATCTGAGCTCTCTCTGCTTCTGAAAGCTGGGCAGCATCCACAACTACATCCACACCGGTACCACTGATACTTACTACCACATCAGTAAAGCCCTTGGACTCCAGCAGAATTTCAGAAGCTGTCTCCTTCTCTGCAATATCTGTAATCGCAATCATACTATCCACTGCTTCCTGCTTCTGGCTTTCTGTAATGTTGGCATTGTTGATAATTTCCATCAGAGTCTCTTTATTTTTTGCTCGGGTCTGCTCTTTTAACAGCCTGGCTCCTGACAGGGAACTCATTCCGGTAGTCGATGTAAATACCGCTTCTCCCGGTACTTCACTGTCAACAGGAGCAGTCTCTCCCACATTTTCAGCCATTCCTTCATCCAGATAGTTGGCAGCCAGTTCTCCTCCATCACTGTCCAGACTTTCAATATCTCCATAGCCGGAAGCCTCCAGTAAGTCTTCATCTGAAATGTCTAAAACTGCTGCCAGTTCATCATCTGCTGTTTCCTCTATTATTCCACCGTCTGCGGTCAGCCCTGGTCCATCATTCACTACCGTATCACTGTCCACGGTCATCATCTCCTCTTCTGTCACCTTGGTACCTGCAAAATTCAAATAACCTGCCACAGCTATCATAATGGCCAGTGCCGTAATCATAATCTGATTTTTTTTCAGCATATTTTTCACGCCCCTACTCCCTTTTCCCTTATTCTGATTTCATTTTTACTACTTTTATTTTATGTGGTTCTATATCAAATAATGCCACAATTGCTTCGGTAATATTTTTACTGACCTGTGGATGATTACCTCCCTGAGCCACCACTACCACTCCCTTAATCAGCGGCTGCAGTGTCTTAATTACATAAGGTGTAGTATTTCCATCTCCATCTTTTTTGTAAACTGTCTCCTCTCCCTCCTCTGATTCCTCAATCCTTCTGACTCCTCCCTGAGCATCCTCCTCTGACGTTATATTTCGATTGGTGGGAACATCCTGAGCCAAGACCAGTTCCTGGGAAGAAGCTGCTGTTACCATTACCTTGACTCTCCCTGCTCCTTCCATTGCAGCTATAGCCTGTTCTAATTTATTCTCCATATAGCGTTCATATTCCTCTGCATTTTTTATTCCCTCCTGTTTTTCCTCTGGCTGCTGACCAGACGTGGACAGCTTCTCAATAACAACAGCAGTTTCTCCTTTTTTTACTTCCTCCATCTTTCCATCGGATTTAGAAGTAGGCATAGCAATTACTAATAGCAGAATACCTGCCAAGATGCAGATAACAAACTGATCCTTTCCTGGCTTTTTTCCCTTCCATAGCCTCACTGCTTTGGCTTTTTTCTCTTCCTCTGCCATTTATCTCCCTCCTTCTTCCCACTCTATTTCCAGATAATCCTGATGAATACCAAGCAAAATACTAAATTCTCGGACTAACTCAGCGACTGGAGACGTTCCGGTTGTAGTTTCCTTCGATTCACCCACCTTCACCTCCACCATCTGTATTCTCCCAGTCTCCTTCTCTTGCCTTTGAGGATGGAGAAAAATCAAAATTTTTTCCTCATCCAGCTTTACCTCAGCAAGAGTAAACCCATATTCCTCTGCTTTCTGTGACAGTCGGTCTGCCATTTCCTCCTCCAAAGCTTTGAAGGTATCCTTTTCTCTCTGTTCAGGATAGGGATTCTTCTGTGTTGCTTCAGACAGCTCCTGCCCAAACCGTTTTACCTCTGCAGCCAGTTCCACCCTGCCTGCTCCAAAAAACAACATACTAACAGGGGTAATAAACTGAGCCAACACCATAATTCCTACCAAAAGCCTGACATATTTTTCATAGGATTTTCCTGCACAAAAATGAATCAGACACTGGGCACAAAGAATAAATACACCTATTTGCCTTATAAACTCAAAAAATGAATCTCCCATCTACATCCCTCTGCCTGTCGTATAAGCTGCAATAGCTATAGTAATCATAAAAAGTGCCACTGCAGTAAAAGCTGCCCTCAACAGTAGAAAGCTCCCATCTCCTACCCGGTCAGCACACCCTGTAATCCTTTTGTCACTGACAATTCCTGCTAAAGCTGCACTGCCTTTAATCAGACAGGCAATACACAACAGCTTGGTCAAAGGAATCAAACAGGCCGCCAATAAAACCAATAACAGTAAGAGGCCAATACTGTTTCTAATCAATACTGCTGAACCAAAAAGCAGCTCTGTTACTCCCTCCGCTAAATCTCCAATACCCGGAATTACTGAAACGGCTTTTTTTATCGCAGAATTTTTCAATGTATCTAATAATGGCGTAATCATAGACTGGATGATACTGACAGAGGTAATCACTCCAATTGCTCCCTTTAATCCCAATCCGATTGCTTTTTTTAAAAAATCCAACAAGAGTCCCAGCCGTTCCTCCTCCCATATCCCATTCATTAAGGCCAGCAATACATAACTGTAAATCACAGGCAGTAGAAGACTTAAAATCAGACTTTCTACCCCATAAATCAAAAGGAGCATCAACTGGTAACAAGCCAGTGCAGTAGCACTCCCTACAGCCGCTCCCACTGCCAGAAAATATGAGGGAATAAAAACACGGATAAAATGCACCATACGTTCCACCATCTGCAGAGCAATCGAAGAAGCTTCCTGAAAAACCTTAATCAGTACGGTTGCCAATAACAAATATAAAAAATAAAAGCTAATATCCACAATCTGCTTATTACGAAACATGTCCGAAAAATTACTGAACAAAGCAGAAAGAATCCCCAAAATCAGTATAGAAGCAAAAATATTCTTCATCCCGGTCAATTCCCGCACCAATTGTTGACCTGTCCCTTCCCAAAGCAGCTCCACCGCCCTTCCCAGCCTGCCTGACAGAATATGCTCCCATACCTTCGGCAATACCTCCGTATCCTGTATAAGAAAGCCATCCAGACTCTTTGTTATCTCTTCCAATCCATAATCCTTCCAGATAGTTTCCGCCTCTATCGTACCCGATTCATACATTTTACCGTCTTCTCCTGAGGCTATTGAACTGTTCACATATATCATCTCTCCCCTTTTCCGCTCTAGTCTGTTCTGATTCTCTACTATTCTCCTGTTTCCTGACTCTGCTTCACTTTGGGCACACACCGGTCTGTACAACATCAAAAATCCCAAAAACACAAGCAGAATAAGCTTCCTTCCTCTTTTTTTTCCCTTCATTCCGTTATCCCCTGTATACTCTCTATTATCGCCAGAAGAATAGGCATACCTGCCGCCAGTACTGACAGTTTTCCAAAAATCTCCATTTGTGAAGCGATGGCCGAATAACCTGCGTCTTTACAAATATCAGAACAAAATTCACACACATAGGTAATCCCAATGACTTTAAGTAAAATCTGAAAATATACATTGTCAGCATTTAGGTATTTTTCCAAGATTCCCATCGTTCCAAACAACGCATCCATTCCTGAAAGAGCCTGAGAAAGTATCAACAGACAGACTCCAAATCCTATATACATTCCATACTCCGGTCTGCCTGCCTTAAACTGCAAAGCCAGCATCACTCCTGCGATTCCCAATATCCCAATTTTCAGCATATCCATGGAAAATACCCCCTTTTTACAAATCAAACAGGTTTTGTATCATGGTAAATAAATCATAAATATATGGCACAATCCAGGTTAAAACCAGAATAAGACCTGCCAGACTAATCAGGAAGGCATGCTCCTCTCGTCCGCTGTGCTTTAAGACCTGGCTTAAAATAGTTATTAATATCCCTACTGCTGCTATTTTAAATATCAGACTTACACCCATCTTCGTTTTCCTGCTCCTTTCCTGTGCCTCCACTACCTGAAAGCAGTTGGTCTAATGGTTTCCCATGCAACCATTGACGATATTTCAGAGTAAGATAATAGCCATCATCAATCCTCCCATTATACTTAGGCTCATAATAACCCTGCACCTGTTGTTCATCTCCTTTTCCAGCCTGTCTATTGAAAGCTCCAGCCTGTTCATATAGCCTGTGACCAATTCTGCCTGCAGTCTATTATCAATCTGGCCAATACAATTACCAAATTCTAACAAAAGTTCCTTGTCTCCCCTTGAAATGTCAATTTGACTTAAACAGGGATTCATCTGTCTTTTCCATATCTCTGCAAAGGCTTCCCCACTGTTTTGCACCATGGATTGATGAATCCCAAGAAAGGCTTCCTGATAGGGATTGGGCAGACTCTCCCCCATTCTGCAGCAGGCTTCTGGCATCGTCGTCCTGCTATAAACAATTTCATTTTGCAGTGTACAAAGAATCTCTCTTAATCGATACAACTCCTTCAGTCTGGATTGCAAAGCCTCCTTTATACTCCATCCCAGTCCGGTACTGCCACTCAATAAAAGCAGAACTCCACAAAGCTTCAGCATAACTGAAAGCTCCTGTCATAGATTCCCTTCACCCTGCAGCACCCCTCCTGTTTTCCCAATACTATGTATCTGCCAAAAATCTGCTGACTGAGCAAAACCTCCATAAAGCTTTTCTTTCTAATCTCCTCTAAGGAATCCCCATGAATGGTAGCCAGTACTTTACTGCCACACTGCAGTACCCTGCTGAGTGCTGCCACATCCTCCTCACTGCCCAGCTCATCCACCGCCACTGCCTGAGGAGACATTGAGCGTATCAACATCATCATCCCTAAAGCTTTTGGACAGCCATCCAATATATCCGTTCGCCTTCCCACATCGTTTTGAGCCACTCCCATATAACAGCCGGCAATTTCTGACCTTTCATCTACCACGGCTACATTGATTCCCTTCTGGTGCCTGTTTCCATCAGAAATCTGCCTTACCATATCTCTAAGCAATGTAGTCTTACCACAGCCTGGAGGAGAAATTAGTAGCGTGTCCAATAGCTGACCATTTTCATAAATCCAGGGAATTATCCTGTCAGCTACTCCCCGAATTTCATGAGCAATTCTAATATTCATATAACGAATATGTTTGATATTCCTGATTTTTCCTTCTTCATCCAAAATAACCTGTCCCGCCAAGCCTACCCGATGACCTCCCGGCAGAGTAAGAAAGCCCTGTCTGATTTCGTCAGAAAAAGCATAAATAGAATAGTCACACACATGATTTAATATAGCCTCTATCTCTCTGTCTGTGATACAGCTGGCCTTTTCCTGACTGGTTAAAACCTGTCCTCCTCCACTTAAAAAATATTCACAGCCATCTAAAAGGAGGATAATCTCTCTGCCTGCTCTTAAGCGAATTTCCTGTAGCCTGTCTGCTAAATCCGCCACCTCCTGCCACTGTCTCCTCATCTGAGCAGGAAACAGATGCAGAATTTCTTCACTTTTTTTCATTTCTCCCTGCCTTCTTTCCGTTTTCACTGTTCCCATCCCTTTCTTCTACTTTCAATATATGATGCTTTGTCCAGGTTATTCCTATCCATCCGTACTTTTTAACCGAATCAAAAAAAGTCTCCTGCTTCAAGCATATCAAATACTTGAAGCAAAAGACTTCCTTGATTTATTTCACTGTCAAAAAGGATATTTGCCATCTACAAATTCAATTTCATTGAATTTCGCTACTTGTTATAATATGATGCCAGGGTCAAAACCTTTTGACCCTGGCATCATATTATTTGATAAATATAGTACCGTTTGTTGTCCTGGCAGAGGCTTAGATTGTCTCCTTCCAGCTTTTTTTCCACAATCAGATAGCATCCCTTCTGCAGACGGGCAATCTCTTTTCTGTCAATCATTCGTATCTTTCTGTCATACAATTCTGCCTGAGCATAATACTTTGCTTTCTCGTCCGTCAGGCAATAGACCGGTGCCTCCTCCAGATTACGTTCTGCCCATCGAAAAATACCTTCCTTTGGCCGCTGATAGGCTTCAATCCGTATCACACTATAGGACACTCCTACCACTAAAAACAGCACACTGATTGCCGCACAAAACAGGATTCTTCCCTGTCTGCTCCTTCGTTTCCATACCAGACCAAACAATAACAGCAACGTTACCGCCTGAATCAGCAATGTAAAGTGTATGACATTCATTCCCTCTACCCGATCTGCGTACCACATACCGGGAATACACATACTTTTCATTAATTCATTCTTAAATTGTCCGGAATACAGATGAATCATCAAGGTCACTGCAAAGGCTACCACATTTCCTAACAGTATCTTAACTAACAGCAGCCAGGAGGGATTCCCCAACACATATACCAATCCAAACATTATAATCACGCCAAGCACTGCATCTACATATCGACCATAATATAAATAAGTTACCAGCTTTTCTCCTATATTGTCACTTAAAGGCATATTAGCCAATGTACTGATTCCCCACTCTCCCAGAAAAGCCAGTGCGACGAAAAATAAAAAGAAGAAATCCTTCCCCTGTCTGCGAAATAGCTCCCGAATGACATAGCATAGTCCCAGAATACCTAAAGTGAAAGTAGACATATTGACATAAACCAGCTCTCCCAGAGCAGTTCTTATTCCATGCCCTATCCCATCCGGTGTAAAAAAAGCCTTTAGCTTCCAGATACGGTTTCCCACATCATTCAATCCATACTCCAGACCGGTAGCCTGAGTAAGTCCGGCCTCCAGGACGTTCCTTCCCCATTCGTTTCCTAGATACAAAATAGCAGCCGGAAGCAATAAAGCCTGCAGCTTTACCCAGGAAATTCTGCCTGTCCATTTTAGAAGCACTGCCAATAAAGATAAAGCCAGAATAATGGCTAACATCCGATTATGAATCAAATAGGTAAGACCGGCCAGAAAGGAGGTCAACAGACAAAACAGAAAGCTACTGGTTTCCAACAGTCGTTCCAAGCATAGTAACAGTAGCCAAAAGGTCAGATAGATGGCCATCTCAGACCAGGCAATCTTAGACTGTCCAACATAAGCCGGGTAGAGACTGACTGCTGCAGCGATTGCCATCCTCAGACTCCACGCTGTACTGGGATAGAGCCTGCCCAACAGTGTTCTCACCGTCAGATAAATTCCTATTGCCATCGCACCATTCATCAGTAAGGCTGCATGGTACATAGACGACATATATTCAAACACAAAAAAAAGAGGCAGCAATAAAAGACTATAGCCAAAGGAATACCAGGGTGCATGACTAATCACTCCTGACCAATCATAACCAGCAAAAAATGCCGCATGCTCCCAGTAGAAAAATTCATCCACCAGAATAATAGGAACATCATACTTCCAAAAGCCCCAAACATGCACCAGAAAAATTCCTGCCATTAGTAACAGCCCTATCAATTTTATTTTCAGACTGACTTTCGGAATAACAGAAGCTACCTGTTCTTCCTCCTCCGAATCCTCCCATTCTTCTCCTGTTTCCTCCAGTTCCTCCCATATTCCAGGCTTTTTTTCTGTCTGCCTTGATGTTTCCTCTTCCGCTACTTCTATTTCTTCCTCAGCAACAGTTTTAGCATATCCTTTTACTGGTCTCTCCTGTAGCTTTTTCTCCTGTCTTTCCCTGGCTGCTTTAGCTGCCCTCTCCTTCGATGCTTCAATTGCTTTTTGAATCGATTCTTTAGTAGACCTTTTCTTTACTTTCTTGTTCTCCTCTTCTCTCAGTCTCCTTTCCTCCTCCAGTCTTTCCGGGGATTTGATAATCACCTTCTCCTTCATCCTTATCTGTCCCGTCGCTTTCTTTTTTTCCATTGATTCCTCCGTTGCTCTGTGTATATCTGCATTCCTGCTTTTTTACATGATACTGGATATCTTCCAAAATTTTCCGATTAGCTGCTATAATATCTGCCTGCAGCCCTATGATATAGGTCATAAATCCCATCATCAATAACGTTCCTGCCAGAATCAGAGACTGTACATGCCCCGATGCTGAGCCATTAAAATAATAATATAAAAATCGCAATCCCAGTCCAAACCCAGCCAGAAAGGGGACTGAGCCTACTACTGTAAAAAAAGCCAGTGGACGGTACATAGCAAAGGCTCTTACCATGGTGACTACCGATTTTTTTATATAGCCAAACATACTGTTAAACAGCCGGGATTGTCTTAATTCCGGATTAGTTCTAACGGGTACAGACATAATGGCCATTCTATTATGCCCTGCCTGAATGATAGTTTCCAGTGTATAAGTATAGTCGTTAATTACATTCAGCCGCAAAGCAGCTTCTCTACTGTAGGCTCGAAATCCACTGGGTGCATCCGGTATGCTAGTCCCTGATGCTTTGCGTACTGCCCAGCTGCCCAGCCTTTGCAGTTTCTTTTTCAAGGGAGAAAAGTCCGAAATTTCTTCAATGGGTCTTTCTCCTATCACTATATCTGCTCTTCCTTCCAGAATAGGACGCACCAGCTTTTGGATATCCTGGCTACAATACTGGTTGTCTGCATCTGTATTGACGATAATATCGGCTCCCTGTTCCAGACAGGCATCTATTCCAGCCATAAATCCCCGAGCCAGTCCCTTATTTCTCCTTAAATTGACTACATAGTGAACTCCCCAGTTGACTGCCACCTCTGCAGTATTGTCCTCACTGCCATCATTGATAATCAGATATTCTATTGTATCAATACCTTCTATCTGTTTTGGCAGGCTGTCCAATACAATCGCTAACGTTTCCGCTTCATTATAACAGGGAATTTGTATAATTAATTTCATCCTGCCACTGAACTCCTCTCTTTGTGACTTTCTTTATAACTGTTCAGTACCCTCACAGTCACAAGGCAAAAATCCATGAAAATTCGTTACTATGACGTTTTCCTACGCTCAGCACAGCAAGTATGCTGACCTACTGAATAATTACCTGTCTTTTTCTCTATTGTAGTCTCCCCCATAGGAAAACTGCAAGTAGTTTTTTCCACTTCCTGCCCTGATTCATTGCGTTGTTTTTTTGTATGCAAAAAAGTACATACTATCATAGAGTTTTTCGTAGACATTTTCCAAATCTAGTGATATGATATAAACAACAAAGCAATAACAGTTATCATTATTAACCATAGGAATCAAGGAGGAACCCATTATGACAAACACAGCACAGGTAGATAACTTAGTAAATTTATTAGACGGATACGCAGAGAAGGGCGGACATCATCTGAATGTAAACGTTCTGAACAGAGAAACTCTCTTAGATGCACAGAAGCATCCTGAGAAGTATCCTCAGCTGACTATCCGTGTAAGTGGATATGCTGTTAACTTCATTAAGCTAACTCCCGAGTAGCAGACTGACGTTATCAACAGAACCTTCCATGAAGGTATGTAATTAAAACGGATTGCACAATATTCTGTCTGTAGAATATCTCTTAAAAACCTAAAAAGGAGTCTCCAGAAAACCTGTTCTGTAGACTCCTTTTTTATTTTTATTTTTAACTTATGTTATCACTATTCTGTTTATCTGGTCTGATACTATTATTCCGCTCACTATCTATATACTCCCCAACCTCCAACTTCATACGGATGGGTAACAATAATAAATACCCAATCAATCCATACAAGGTACTAAGTAATGCAATACTTATAGAAGCAAATAAGCCTTGAGCAGAAACATCTGAACTTATATACGAATACATCATTGCAATAAATCCTACACAGGTGACAAAAATCCCCA
This sequence comes from Lachnospiraceae bacterium, assembly GCA_017532145.1. Lineage (GTDB taxonomy): Bacteria > Bacillota > Clostridia > Lachnospirales > Lachnospiraceae > Kineothrix. The sequence continues at coordinate 23,538 of JAFXJR010000106.1, forward strand.
TTCCCATCCAGGTATTGCTGACTAAACAAACGGCTGTTCTTGAACGTTTCTGCTCTACTGCAGATACACCCTGTCTTCTGCCTGTTACTATGACAAATGCCTGCAAAAAATCTCTGCCTAAATTTGTTCCCAATAAAAACAAGAAGGTAACTATCAGCAGAGGCAGCAGAGATGGCAAATCCAATAACCAAAATCCCATACTGATTCCTCCATTGGATATAATCGTCAGTCCACCTCCTAATAAAACAGTTACCATTGTTACCCAAATAATAGTAACGGAATTCTCTCTTTTCTTCTTGTTGATTTCTGTTTCATGAATAAGATTCATCATATTTTCCTCCGCCTTTCTGGAATAGCCCTCCTCTGGCAAACGCTCTCCTGACAGCAACTCATTCACGTTAATTTGCAGCGTCTGACAAAGTGGGGTAATTGAGGATAGCTCTGGCATACCCTTACCGCACTCCCATTTCGATATCGTCTTGTTACTAACGCCAATGACATCAGCCAACTGCTGTTGTGTCATTCCCTGTTCCTTCCTTAACTCAGAAAGAAACCTTCCAATCTTCTCCTGATTCAAAACAGTACCTCCTTTCTTGCCTTCAACATAACAAAAATCTCTTTTTCATACAACAGCTTTACTGTAGAAATAGGTCTACTTATCGTGGAAAAACGGAAAACTGTCTTATTTTTATTTGTTTTCTGTCAAAAAAGAAGCTATCACAACATAAAATTTTTCTACAATATACGATATTGACTCAAAGAAAATCATACAATAGCCACTTTAGGTAGCCCTACCTATCGGGGTTGAAAGGTCGGAGGAAAAACCCGTTACAAGGACTGGGCAGTTACCAGCCTATGACCTTTAGGTCGTGGGTAGTTGACACGAACTACTGTGTTTGATGTATCATTTTACCCTTTCCCTTTTCAGCTGTCATGGCTTCATGTTCTTTCTTTAATTCTTCCAACAGTTCCTCCGCCTTCCAGGTCTGATTGGCCTCTGTCACTACCGCTTTATACGGGATAGCCCCAATTCCTGCCTTACGGATGGCTCCAAGAACCATATCCAGCCTGCCAGGTGTAACTCCTGCCATCACCAGCATCGGGCTGTCCAGAGTCTTTGTATGCTCTGCTTCTGGAGGAATCACTTCCTGAGTCATCAGCTCCTTATTGCCTGCTAAATAGCCTATGGGAAGGTGCATTTCCTCTGTTCCAACACTCTTTACTCTAAATTTAGCCATGAATAACTGTGTCATCAGCTTCTTTTGCTTGCTTGCCTCAAAGGCAAATAATAAGATACATTCTCTCATTTTATTCTTCCTTTCTTTAGTGATTGATAACGATATGGCAGGCGATTTCCTTTTCCATCACCTGCCATACCTCTTTGTTTTATTAGAGCCTGTTTGAATACTGCTTTATTCTGCACATACTAAATATTGATTATATAATTAACATCGCATCCCCAAAACTAAAAAAACGATAGGCTTCCTCCACTGCCATCTGATAGGCTTTCAGTACCTTTTCCCGACCTGCAAAGGCAGATACCAGCATCACCAGTGTAGACTCCGGCAGATGAAAGTTGGTAATCAGTCCATCCATTATTTTAAACTGATAGCCGGGATAGATAAAAATATCTGTATTTCCACTGCTTTCCTTTAGCATACCTTTTTCATCTGCCGCACTTTCAATGGTTCGGCAGCTGGTAGTACCTACACAGATAACTTTGCCTCCTGTCTGTTTGGTTTGATTAATTTTTTCTGCTGCCTCCCCGGTAATTTGATAATATTCTGTATGCATATGGTGATTGAGAATATTTTCCTCCTTCACCGGCCGAAAGGTACCCAACCCCACATGAAGAGTTACATAGGCGATATTTACGCCTTTTTCTTCTATTTTCTCAAGCAGCTCTTTCGTAAAATGCAAGCCTGCTGTAGGAGCTGCTGCAGAACCTTCATACCTGGCATATACCGTCTGATAACGATTCTTATCCTCCAGTCGGTGAGTAATATAAGGCGGCAGGGGCATTTCTCCCAGCTGATCCAGAACTTCTTCAAAAATTCCCTGATAAGTGAAACGAATTAATCGATTACCTTCTTCCACTACCTCCAAAATTTCTCCCTGCAAGATCCCCTCACCAAAGCTTACCATGGCTCCCGGCTTCAATTTCTTTCCCGGCTTAACCAGAGCCTCCCATACATCCTTTTCCTTCCGTTTTAACAGCAATACCTCTATGGCTGCTCCTGTATCCTCCTTGACTCCCAACAGTCGAGCCGGAATAACTCTGGTATCATTTAACACCAAGCAGTCTCCAGGAGAAAGATAGTCTGTCACCTCCCGAAAGCCATGATGTTCCACACTCCCACTTTCCCGCCCAAGTACCAATAGGCGGGAATCTGAGCGATTCTCTAAAGGATCCTGAGCAATTAATTCCTGGGGCAATTCAAAATAAAAATCCGATTTTTTCCATTCCTGCTTCATCTTTCTGCCTCATTTATTGTTTATCCTAAGCGTAACTGTTCAGTACCCTCACAGCTACCATGCAAAAACCCATGAAAATCGCCTACGGGATGGGATTTTTGCTCGTTACTGCTACGTTTTTCTATGGTCAGCACAGCAAGTATGCCGACCTGTTGAACCGTTACTCCTAAGTATTCTTTAAAAAGGCAGCATAGCCCCTCTTTGCTTCATAAACGTCTGCCTTGTTTGTGGCCTCCCAGGGGGAATGCATATTGAGAACCGCCACACCGCTGTCTATCACATCCATACCATAACGAGCCAGAATATAGGCAATAGTTCCTCCACCACCTAAATCCACTCTACCCAGTTCTGCCGTCTGAAAATGTACCTGTTCCTTCTCAAAGATAGCTCTTAGCTGTGCCAAATACTCTGCATTGGCATCGTTGGAACCGGATTTTCCTCTGGCACCCGTAAATTTATTTAATACCAGCCCTTTGCCCATATAAGCCACATTCTTTTTGTCAAAACTGGAAGCATAAGAAGGATCAAAGGCACTGCTTACATCTGAAGAAAGCATCTTTGATGCTGACAAACACCTTCTGAGAGCCAGCTCACTGTAGCCTCCCATCAGATTCATTACCTCTGCTACCATATTTTCAAAAAAACGAGACTTCATACCAGTAGCACCTACACTGCCTATTTCCTCTTTATCTACCAGTATACAGCAGGCAGTTTTTTCCGTCTCTTTCAGCTCCAGCATAGCTTCTAAGGAAGAAAAGGCACAGACTCTGTCATCCTGTCCATAAGCTAAAATCATACTCCTGTCAAATCCAGCCTCCCTGGCTTTACCTGCCGGAACCACCTCCAGCTCTGCTGAAATAAAGTCTTCTTCCTCTATATGGTAAGCTTCCTTTAAAATAGCCAGAATCCCTTGTTTTACTGCTTCCTTACCAACTTCCTTTTTTTCCTCCCCTTCCTGCTCCTGCTGCAGAAGCAAGGGCTTATTGCCAATAATTACATCCAAAGCCTCACCCTCTATTACCTTGGCGGCCTTCTTCTCCAGTTGTTCTGCTGCCAGATGCACCAGTAAATCTGACACAAAGAAAACCGGATCTTCTTCATCGTCACCTACATGAATCTCCACTGTGGTGCCATCCTTTTTCATCACTACTCCGTGAATAGCCAAAGGAAGAGTTACCCACTGATACTTTTTCACCCCACCATAATAATGGGTATCCAGATAGGCAAATCCCCCTTCCTCATATAAAGGATTCTGCTTAATATCCAGTCTGGGGGAATCAATATGGGCACCCAGAATATTCATTCCTTCCTCCAGTGGCTTTTCTCCTATTTGGAAAAGAATAATGGATTTATTCATCCATACTGCATAGACCTTGTCTCCTTTTTTCAGTGTTGCCTTTTCCTCAATCAAAGTCTGCAGCTCACGATATCCTGCTTCTTTTGCAGAATTGACGATATAATCAATACATTCCCTTTCCGTTTTTCCCCTGTCTAAAAACTCCCGATACCGCAGGGCATGGGCTTCCAGTTCTTCTAACTGGTGGGCATTATAGGTTTCCCATACATTTTTTCTCTCCATTCATACTCCTCCTGATTCTACTCTTTGTCTTCCTACTGTCTTAATTCTATCCCCAGACCCTCCAGTCCATTCAGGATTTTTTTCATTGCTGCCGAAACATCACTCTCCTCCAGCGTTCTGTCCTTTGCCCGGAAGGTAATGGAATAAGCCACAGACTTAAATCCCTCCTTAATCTGCTTACCTTCATAAATGTCAAACAGATTATATGACTCCAGCAGCTTACCACCTCTTTGTGCAATGACTGCTTCAATTTGTCCCACCAGAATCTCTCTGGGCACTACCATACTAATGTCTCTGGAAACTGCCGGATATTTAGCAATACCCTCATACTTTCTGTCAAAGGTAGCAAAAGGAACGATTTCCGGCATATCCAATACAGCTACATAGACTCTGGTATCTATATCATAGTTGTCACAAACCTCCGGATGTACTTCACCCAGATAGCCTACCAGCTTACCTTCATATAGAATATTAGCCTGTCTGCCAGGATGAAGGAAGGGCTTGCCTGCTGATGGCTCATAGACTGCCTTCTGCTTCATTCCGATTCCTTCAAAAAATTCCTCCACTACCCCTTTCATTGTATAGAAATCACCCTCTCCATACATTCCCAGAGTAAACTGCATCCTTTCTTCAGGCAACTCTGTTAAAGGCAGGGATTTTGGCACATAGATGTTCCCCAGCTCATAAAGACGTACATCTTTATTTCTTCGATTATAATTGGTAGCCAGACTGGTCATGATACCATGGAGAGAAACCGTTCGCATCACAGAAAAATCTTCTCCTAATGGATTGGAAATGGTAATTGCTTCTCTCAGCTTGCTATCCTCAGGCAATAATAGCTTGTCAAATACCTTGGGACTTTCAAAGGAATAACACATTCCCTGAGAGAAACCACAGTATTCTGCAATGTCCCTAGCTTTTGCCTCGATTCTTAGCTTAAAGGGCAGCTTACCGGTAGTAGCTTCTCCTTTAGGCAGAGAAACAGGAATCTTATCATATCCATAAAATCTGGCCACTTCCTCCGCGATATCGGCAAAACCTTCCAAATCTTGACGAAAAGAAGGAATTCCTAATAACTGCGTTTCCGAATCGTACTTCAACTCAATGTTCTGGAAAATTTCCAGCATTTCTTCTGCACTAATCTGAGTACCCAGCAGGCGATTAATTTTCTCCGGCTCAAAGGGAATCTTTCTGCAGTCTGGCAGCGGCACACACACATCTACCATACCAGCTACCACCTCTCCGCAGCCCAGCTCCTGAATCAATTGGCAGGCACGGTTAATCGCAGCCTCTGCATTGTGCGGATCCAGACCCTTTTCAAACTTTCCGGAGGCATCCGTTCTTAACCCGATTCTTTTTGCTGATTTACGAATATTGATTCCATCAAAGGTGGCTGCTTCAAACAGAACAGTCTTTACAGAATCGGTAATTTTGGAATTTTCTCCTCCCATAATACCTGCAATACCAATTTCCTTCTCTCCATCACAAATCATCAATACTTCCGAATCCAGCTTTCTTATCTGACCATCCAATGTCTGAAACTCATCTCCATCCTTTGCACGACGTACCACAATCTTCCTTCCTGCAATGGTATCCAAATCAAAAGCATGCATAGGCTGTCCGTACTCCTCCATCACATAGTTGGTAATATCTACCAGATTGTTAATCGGACGGATACCACTGGCTGCCAAGCGTCTCTGCATCCAGGAAGGAGAAGGACCAATCTTAATATTTGTACAGACTCTGGCAATATATCTCGGGCAAAGTTTTGTATCTTCTACCTCCACAGAAATATAATCTTCTACTCTTTCTTCCGTTTCCTTCACTTCCACCACAGGAGATTGAAAAGGCTTTTTAAAAGTAGCTGCTGCCTCTCTGGCAATACCCAGTACACTATAGCAGTCTACCCGATTAGAAGTCACTTCATATTCAAAAACCGTATCCCTTAATCCCAGCACTTCTACGGCATCACTGCCTACTGCCACCTCATCGGAAAAAATATAGATACCATCCTCCGGTGCTTCCGGATACATTTCTCTGCTGCTGCCCAGCTCCTCAATAGAACACATCATTCCATAAGAAGGAACTCCTCTCAGTTTACCTGCTTTAATGGGAATCCCTCCCTCTGGCAATGGACTGCCATCATGACCGCCTGCCACCCGGCCTCCATCCAAAACTACAGGTATCTTATCTCTTTCCTTTACATTGGATGCTCCGGTAACAATCTGAACTACCTCGCTCCCCACATTTACCTGACATACAATCAGTTTATCTGCATCGGGATGCTTTTCAATTTTTTCTATCTGACCTACTACAATCTTTTCCAGATTTTTATCCAGACGCTCATAGCCCTCTACCTTGGTTCCTGACAACGTCATAGCATCACAGTATTCATGGTCTGTACAATCCAGCTCCGGTACATATGCTTTAATCCATGATAATGCTGTATTCATCTTCTCTAATCACCTTTCCTTTCTTCCTTTTATTCCTAAAACTGCTTTAAGAAACGAATATCATTTTCATAAAGCAGACGCATATCATCAATTTCATATTTCAGCAAAGCGATTCTCTCCAATCCCACACCGAAAGCAAAACCGGTATACTCTTCCGGGTCGATACCACTCATCCGAAGTACTCGGGGATGCACCATACCACAACCCAGAATTTCTATCCAGCCACTGCCCTTACAAAACGGCATCCACTGCCTCCACACTTAAAACAGGATACATCCATTTCTGCACTAGGCTCTGTAAAAGGAAAATGATGAGGACGGAACTTTACCTTTGTCTTCTCTCCAAACAACTCCTTAGCAAACTCCGCTAAGGTTCCTATTAAGTCAGAAAAGGTTACCTTTTTATCAATAACCAATCCCTCAATCTGATGGAAGGAAGGAGAATGGGTGGCATCCACCTCGTCAGAACGGAATACTCTGCCCGGAGCAATCATACGGATAGGAAGCTCTCCCTTTTCCATTTCATGTACCTGAGTGGAAGAGGTCTGGGTTCTTAACAGAATATCTCCGGTAATATAAAAAGTATCCTGTTCATCCTTGGCCGGATGCCCATCAGGAATATTCAATGCCTCAAAGTTGTAGTAATCCTTTTCAATTTCCGGACCTTCCACTACCTCATAGCCCATACCAATGAAGATTCTCTCCACTTCTTCCAGAGCAATGGTATTGGGATGACGATGACCTGCCTGATTCTTTTTTGCTGGAAGAGTTACATCAATAACCTCTGCCTTCATTCTGGCCTCTCTAGCTGCTTTTTCCATCTTCTGCTTCACGCTTTCCAGCAGATTTTCAATCTCCTCCCTTACCTCATTCACCATCTGTCCTACCTTAGGGCGTTCCTCTGCTGCCACATCCTTCATTCCCTTTAATACGGCAGTCAGTTCTCCTTTTTTACCCAGATAGTTTACCCGGATTTCATTCAGCTTCTCTAACTGTTGGCTGGCCTCAATCTGTCGAATAGCCTCCGCCTTAATCTGCTCCAGCTTTTCTTTCATACTCATGGATTCATCTCTTCCTTTCTGACTCAATCATTTCATAGTCAAAGCGAATATCCACCATATATCATTCGCTTCACTATCTGCTTATTTTGTGAAAATAAAATTTTTGGAAAAAGCTTAATTTAAGCTATAGCACTGTGGGCAGAAGTATTGAAAACAATACTCTCAAAGTAAAAAAACCCTGACAATTCATGCCAGGGACGGATTCTTCCGCGGTACCACCCATATTCCTGTTTTATCCTAAACAGGCACCTCTCCACATAACGTGTGTAAACGTCCTGCACTCCTTATTTTCGCACAGGAAGCTCCAGTGGGAATTTCAAGCTACATCTGAACTGAAGGAAGCTTCCAGCCAATGGCTTCCTCTCTCTGACAGAAAATGCAGCTCTAACGGCAGACCTTTTTTTGCTGTCAACTACAATTCTTCATCCAGCCTGCCCACACCTTCTCAGCCTTTTCCTTATTTATTTTTAACACTCCTATATTCATTAGGGAAACATGGATTAAAGTGTTTCCTTAATAATAGTATTAGGTTACATCTGCTTTACATTCTAGTGATTTTTATGTCTCTTGTCAAGACTCTCCTTGTTATGTAGTCTTTTAGCGATAAAAAGAGCTTCAAAAACAGGAGAAAAATATCGGTTCACATAGGCTCCTATCATAATGATATAGATTCCCATATAGAGCCAAAGCATCAGAATCACTATCGTTGTCAGATTGCCATAGATATGAAAGCCTCCTGTACCACTTTCCATATACAAAGAAAATCCCCAGGAAAACAGATTCCATAAAACAGATGAAAATACTGCCCCCGGAATCTGTAATACCAGTTCCATCTTTTTATGGGGAATATAAGTATACATCAGCGAAAAAACAACCATCATCAATACCAATACGAAAAGAAAGCGAAAATTGATTAAAACTTCAAAAAACTTTTCCAATTGAGGAATTGACCGAATTAAAGCTTGCACCAATACCTCGCCAAATACCATAAGTACCAGAGATACCAGCATAATCCCCAAAAAGATAATGGTATAGACGGAAGAAATCCATCTCAGCATAAAATATCCTCTTCCCTCTTCTACATTGTTGATTGCATTCAATCCCCGAAGCAGAGCCATCATTCCCTTACCTGCAGACCAAAGAGTAAGAACGGCAGCAGCAGACGTTACTCCTATAGACTCCTCATATACATCCTCTAAGATAGAGACGACAAATGAATCCACTGCATCCGGTGTTATATTCGTTAGAAAAATTAGTAAATCAGCCTTTGTCAGTGTAGTATAGGGAAGAATGGAACAGAGCAGAATCAACATAGGGATTAGGGATACAAACAGAAAAAAGGCTGTACTGGAAGCAAAAGCACCAATATTCTTTTTATTCAAATGCTGCTTAAAATCTTTGAATAATGAAATAAACTTTATCAGATTTTTTTCCTTCATCCTGCCTCCTTTTCTTCATAAATATTTCTTACCTCACAGTTCTGATAAAAAAAGGTGAGAATCCCATCTGCTGACTGTCCCTGCTGTGCCATCTGTCTTGCTGCATTTTGTGACATTCCCACACCATGACCATAGCCTCCTCCGGTAAGATGATAGCCCTCCAGTTCTTCTCCATTCTTTTTTACTGTAATCGTAAAATAGGCACTGGGGAGCAGGCTGGCAGCCGAAGCTTCACTTCCATCCTGTCTGATTATTTTGGTTTTTCCATCACTAAGTACATACCGAATATTATATTCTGATATCACCTTATAAGTGTTTTTTGTTCCTTTTATTATCAGCTCATCAGCTACTCCGCCCCTTCCTCTTTTTACAATCTGCAAATCCTGTAAGCTACCCAGATTTTTTAAAGGTACACTTTCATAGTCTCCTTCTTTTGTTTGTGTTAAAATCAGTTCAGGATTGGTCTCAAAACGCTTTTTCAGTCTCTCCATCATTTCCTCTTCCTCTGCTTCTTCTACCTGATAAGACCAGCGATACCAGGCTTCCTCACTTTCGTAGTCGGAGGAAGCTCCATGGGAAATAAAGGCAGCAAATGTCTCCTCATCCATCATATTTTCACTGGTGTAGCCCCCATCTTCTGTTCCAATCCGTCCTCCCAAAAGATACGAGGTGTCCTGCTGACTTTCTGACTTCCATACTCCTGTATCTGTACCAAATCCACAGGAGGTAGAATAGTAATAGGCTCCACAAAGCTCATCTCCATAGTATAAAAGTTTTCCGCTTGTTTCCTTTACTGCCTTTGTGGTCTGTGCATTTTCCGAAATATTATTATAGACCTGATAGCTTACACTGTCATCCACATGGGCTCCAAAACGTCCTGCTCCAGAACTTTGCATATACCGATAAGCATAGGTTCTGGCACACACTGCCTGAGCCTTCAGCGCTTCCAGAGGATAGGATGCAGGCATTTCACTGGGTACTACCGAATACAGATATTCCTCCAATAAAACCTCATTAATTATAATCAGCCCTTCCTTTGTCTTTGCAACCTCCATCCTTCCTCTATAAGCTGGCTCTCCCTGTGACCGCTCCACCGACAGCAGCGATATTTTTCCGGTTTGTGCCTTTGGCTCTATAGATATTCTTTCTTCCTTAAGATAGTCACTGTTCTCTTCAATCTCAACCACTTCTCCAGCCCGAAACTCCTTGATTTTCCTATCTCCATACTCACCATAAGAAAGAATAAAATCTGTATCTGCAGTACAAACCACCTTTTCATGATATACATCAGCAAATCCTGTATTTTTAATTAAAACGCGGATATGCTCCATAGCTTCATCCCGGCTAATCAAACCTGCACAGACCTTTCCATCTTCTATCACAAAATCAGTAAACTCATAACCAATACGAAGGTCACTAAGCTTCCCTTCTTCCAGACGATTATACAGACGATATACCTTCATATCCTCCTGATAGGGATAGTTTCCTACTCCTTCTATCTCCAGTATACCATCTCCTATACGAAGCAGCTTTCCTCCAATCTTTTCTTTTTTTACCTTTATGGACTGCAGTTTGCCATCTGAAAACTCCAAATCTGTTACCTGCTCCCGTTGCTCCTTTTGTATCTCCCCAAAGGAAATCCAAATTTCATGTTCTTTGTAAAAAATCTGAAGACCATCTTCTTCTGCCTCTATTACCCAGATATTTTTCAATTTCATAGAAGAATCCAGTATACTAATTGGAGTCAGTAAAATTCCATTCTTACTATAGGCAATTAATCGTTGATATTGCTGACGGGAAAATAAATCAGACTGATAGGTGTAGATTCCTTCCTCTGCCAGTAAACTATACTCTGTCAAAGGCTTTCCTTCCCTGTCTGCCACTTGATTCCCTGTTCCCAATACCGTTACCTCTATCTTTTGAATACTGCTCCCTATTCCTTCTGCTTCTATCCAACTGTCATAAAACTGATGCCAGTCCTGGATAAGCAGAAAGGATTCCTTCCCATATTTTTTTGCATAGTCTGCTTTAAGCTTCTGACAGTATTTTCTTTTAGAAGCCTGATCAGCAGATACATCTGCTTTTCTCTCTTCTTCCAGTAAACTTACCAACTGTTCAAACTGTCTATAGGTTATTAAGCTTTCACTGTCTGCTTCTTCTATTTTCTGCAATTCTATGTAAACATTATGGTTACGATAGCTTTCATTTAAAGCCTCTACTAAGATTAATACATCCTGCAGCCTAGCAAACTCCCCCTCAGGCTGACCGCCTCTGTCTGTTCTCAGGCTGACTATAAAAATATAAGCTATAATGAAAATACCCAGTACAGTCAGTAGAAGCTTTATTAAATACCCTAGTCTGATACCCATTTTTTATCCCCCAAAATTAAATTTTTAGATAGACCCTAGTATAATCCACTTTGCCATTTACTTATCCTTTATTACGACAAAGTGAGACAAAGCAGGGAAGTATTCTATCCTCTACCTGACACAAGCAAGTTCCCTGGTCTACCAAGTAGCGTTCACTACGAAGTACAGAATGGACTTACACTCGGTGTGTTTGAAATAGGAAGCTTTCTTGATTTGGTTAAATACTCCTCTAAGCTACAAAAAAGCAGCCAAATGGCTGCTTTTTTTCTTTCGTAGTATACTACTTTTATGACCCCCAAAATGCCGCTTCCTGTCCTTTGACTCCTAGCTATGCTAGGTGGGTAACCGCAACCTCACTTTTGCCTTCCCCTCCAATCCTCTTTTGAGTGGGGGCTTGACAGCCATCAGGCAATATAGGAATCCCGTTTAAAGTAAATGTAGGTTCAAAATAACAGGAGTTATCGTACATCCCAGGTTACTTCTATTATATCCAAAGATATATAAAAATACAACTGTAAATTTTAGAAATACTACCAAATTTTTTTATTCGTAAGGGATATATTTATTTTCAAAACGCATCAGCATTGCTGCACATTCTGCTCTGGTTGCTTCTCCCTTCGGATCCATACGATAGGTCTTTCCATCATCATTAGGCTTACCAGTAATCATCTTTACTGCTGTTGCCCATTTCATATAGTCCACTGCCCAAGGACTAACCTCTGATTCATCAGTAAAAGAGGACAGTTCCTGAGTTTCAGAAATATCATAACCTATGCCCTTTGCATACTCATAAAGCATCTTGGCAATCTGCTCACGGGTAATATTATGATTGATTCCGTAGCTTCCATCACCCAGTCCCTGCACAATTCCTTTCTGGTTCGCCCAGATAATCGCATCACTATACCATTTTTCAGCCTCTACATCACTGAAGGTAGCCGCAAAATTTACATCAGGCTCACCTGCCATACGGTAAAGTACTGTAGCAAACATTGCTCTGGTCAACGGACTGTCAGGCTCAAATAAGGTAGTTCCTGCAATTCCGTTCATAATACTGTTATCCCATACATATTTCACACATTCATGCTTCCACTGGTTATTCTGCTCAATATCAGTGAACGGGAACTTTCTATCCATCAGATAGGGAGTTCTTACAATCTTACTGCTATCCATTCCCTGTTTTACTGCAATCGCTCTGAACGGCATTCTTCTGTTAATCCAGATAGGACCGGTATACTTCAGACTGTCAGTAGTAGGGTCAGTTCCATCTACCGTGTAGTAGATATCTGCTCCTTCAGTGGGTGTGGTAATCTGAATGTACATATCCTTATTATAAGTACCTGCAACCGGAGAAAATATGGGAGCTGATACTCTTTTTACTGCTACAGAGGTATTGATTTCAAATTTACCTATTGCTATCTCACTGGCTACATTGTTTTTGTAAGCAATTGCCTTAATAGTAGTAGTCTTCGTTATGGTAATCGGTGAGGTATATCTCTTACTCATATTCGTAGGCTTACTTCCATCAATGGTATAATAAATAACAGCACCTTTCGTTTCACTCTCTATCCCTACGTTGATAGAAGATTTATAGGTCTCCGGCTCTGGAGAAAAGGTAGGAGCTTTGGGTGCATCAGGGGACACTACTTCTGCTTTAGGTGTCGCTGTAGCTCTTGCTTCTTCCCCATTTCCTGCATCAGTTACTCCACGCACCTTAAACGTATAGTTTGTCCCATTCTTCAAGCCTGTAAAAGTATGACCGGTAGTACTATCTGCTTCCACCCATGTCCTTCCACCATCCTTAGATACTTCATATCGGGTTACTTCTCCTTCCAGCTCTTTCCAGCTTAAGGTTACTTCACCATCACCGGCCTCTGCTGCAAAATCCTCAGGTGCTGTCAAAGGGTCAGGTAATACGATTTCCTGTGGAGTTGCTGTTGCCGTTGCCTCCGGGCTTCTGCCTACATCATTTACGGCACGCACCTTAAAGGTATATTCCTGACCATTCATCAAACGGGCAAAAGTATGCCCCGTCTTACTGCTGGCTTTTGTCCAGGTTTTTCCTCCATCTTTGGAAACCTCATATCCCGTTACTTCTCCTTCCGATTCTGTCCAGCTCAGTTTTACCCATCTATCCCCTGGTGTTGCCTTAAAGTTGGTAGGAGCCTCCGGTGCTGTTGGTATTACTGGTTCTTCAGGAGTAGCTGTAGCAGCTGCTTCTGCTCCATTTCCTACATCGTTTACCGCACGTACTTTAAAGGTATACTCTGTACCATTTGTCAATCCGGTAAAGGTGTGACTTGTGGTACTGTCAGCCTGTGTCCAGGTTTTTCCTCCATCGCTGGAAACCTCATATCTGGTTACTTCTCCTGCTACTTCTGTCCAGCTTAAACTTACCTGACTATCTCCTGCCTGTGCTTTAACATTAGTAGGTGCTGCCGGTGCTGTAGGTACCACTTCTTCCACAGGGGTAGCCGTAGTAGTTGATGCCTCACCACTTCCTTCACTACTTATCGCACGTACCTTAAAGGTATATGTTCTTCCATTAATCAAACCGGTAAAGGTATGGCTGGTATTACTGCTGGCCTGTACCCATCGAGTACCATTATTCATCGAAACCTCATATCTGATAATATCTCCCTCTACCTCATCCCAGCTTAAAGTTACCTGACCGTCTCCTGCTACTGCAGTAAAGTTCTCAGGTGCTGAAGGTAATATAATCTGTGCTACAGGAGTAGCCTTAGTCGTTGCCGCTGCACCATTTCCATTATCATTTACGGCACGTACTTTAAAGGTATACTCTGTACCATTCGTCAGTCCAGTAAAGGTATGACCTGTGCTGCTGTCTGCTGTTACCCACTGATTTCCTCCATCCATGGAAACCTCATATCTGGTCACGTCTCCCACTACCTCATTCCAGCTTAAGGTTACTTCTCCGTCTCCTGCCTGTGCTTCAAACCGGGCAGGTGCTGCCAGAGTTACCGGAACAGAAGGTTCTGCCTTAGGAGTAGCTGTAGTACTTGCTTCTGTACCTGCTCCAGCATCATTTACTGCACGTACGGTAAAGGTATATTCCTGATTATTGGTTAAGTTAGTGAAGGTATATTCTGTACCACCCTCAACGGTTATCCATTCCTCCTCGTCCACACGTACTTCATAACTGGTCGCTCCTTCTACTTCTGTCCAGCTTAACGTTACCTGCTTATCACTAGGAGTGGTTGTTAAACCTGTAGGAGTGGCTGGAAGTTCTGGTGTAGGATTTTCGCCTGCGGTTGGAGTTGCTGTCACTTCTTGTGACTCTGTACCATGTACATCATCTTTTACCGCACGTACTTTAAGGGTATATGTCTGATCATTGTTCAGTCCTGTAAAGGTATGGCTGGTATTGCTTTCTGCTGTCTCCCACTCACCACCATCGATACAAACCTGATAACCAGTAGCACCCTCTACCTCTGTCCAACTCAAGGTTATCTGACTATCTTCTGCTCTTGCAGTAACATCTGCAGGAGCTTCTGGTACTGCTGGTGCAGGGGGTTCTTCTACGGTAGGAGTAGCTTTAATACTTGCTTCTGCACCCTCTCCTGCTTCATTTACTGCACGTACCTTAAAGGTATATTCTGTATCATTCGTTAATTGAGTAAAAGTGTGACTAGTATTATTTTCAACAGCTTCCCATTCACCATCATCTACACATACCTCATAACTGGTCGCTCCTTCTACCTCATCCCAGCTTACAACCACTTGTGTATCCCCAGGGGCAGCTACCAAATTTTCAGGAGCTGCCGGAACTGTTACTGCAGCCTTAGGAGTAGCTGTTACTTCATCTGACTCTGCTCCTGTCAAATCATTATTTACCGCACGCACTTTAAAGGTATATTCTATGTTGTTTTCTAACTCTGAAAAAGTATAACTTGTTTCCGTACCTGCTGATACCCACTGATTATCTTTACTACAGAAAACTTCATATCCAGTTACATTCTCAGCTACTGCTGTCCAGGTTAAGACTACTTCACTATCTCCTGGGGTAGCATTTAAATCTGTTGGTGCTACTGGTGTATTTTCTGCATCTACCAGAGCATCATTCACTGCTTTTGTATATTCATTAATTTCAGCTTGAGTTAGAATTTCATCGGTAATTGTAATATAAGCAATTTCACCTTGAAAAGAAGCTACAATAGTGTCACCATTCTTTACACCACCAACACTCAACCTATTCAAATTTGTTAAATGAGAAAAGAAACCTGTCACAGCACTATTATCAAAACTTACTTTTGGTGTACCATTATAAGCAGAAATTGCTTTTTGACTAAGCAACTTTTTATCTACATCACATACCACTGCAAAAGTAGCCCATTGATCGACAGGTGCTGTACCTGTATAACCTGATCTAAAATTTGAACCAAAATCCACTCTTATAAAACTATCTCCTTGAGAAACCTCCTGAAATAGTGTAGCTCCCTGATTAACAGTCATTATAGAACCTGGTCCTGCTGCTGTAGGAAAAGCTGTACCTTCACTTGCCATAAAAAATAAAGCTTTTCGGCTATTGTTGACAAATGTCTTTGGCTTATAAGAAATTAATATTGTACCATCTTTTAAATCTTTAATCTTATTAATATCTTCTATCGTTCCTACTTCTACACGTGAACCATTAAAATTTACATCACCTTCTTGCACAAAGTTTCTGTGATACTGCCCTGTCTGTGCATGCTTGTGTACAGCATCCAAACCAGTTACATATATATCTTGGGCGGTTCCCACTGTAACAGCACTTCCATCATCTTTCATGGCTTCAATCTTATACCAAAATTGTGTACCAGTACCAGCAGAAGTATCATAATAGATAAACTCCTTTTGTTCATCACTAGATGTGATTGTTTCTACATTTATTTTTGTAAATCCATCTGTTTGATTATTAGATCTGTATACATCATAACCAGTTGCTCCATCAATACCAGTAAAGCAAATCTTATTACTACTAACTCTCGCCTCTACCGTAACAGTTCCTGCCTCTGTCTGATTTTCATTCTCTGTGGTAGTGTTCCCTTCTGTAGCTGTCTCACCACTTTCTGTATTATCTGTTACTTCCGTAGCATACGCTATCGACATGGGTAAAGCTGTATAGATGCCGCCCAACACGCTTGACACTGTCAAACCAAGTGCCAATAGTTTTGCACAAAATCGTTTCATTTCTTTTGCAACCTCCTTGTTTTATCTCCTTAGGATATAACCCATTGCTTGTATAATGACACCTTAGCACATCATACAATCTTTTTCAATAAATATAATATTTATATCGACAAAGAATACTTAATTCCTAATACCCCAATTCCTCTCCAATCAGGATAACCTTGATTCTTCCCGGAATTGTGGAATGTCTGGTAATCACTGTCTGACTGCAGATACAATCCGATGAATGGCAGTCATGGCATCTGCCTGTAGAGGCACAGGGCGTCTTTCTTCCTAAACGAGCCGTATTGGGTGGAGCTGCTGCTACCCTTACTCTTTTACAGCCACTTTCTACATCCTCCACCAGCTTATTCATTCCTGCGAGTATAACTACATTTTCTGGTCCAAAACAAAGAAAAGCTACCCGACTTCCCCGTCCATCCACATTGACTAATTCCCCATCCAAAGTAATCGCATTAGTACTCATAAAAAAGAAGTCACAGCCGCAAATCTTTGCATAAATTTCTTTTTGCTGGGCAGGAGTTTTCGCACTCTCTCTGTCGATTACCTGATATGTTCCCTTCTTTAAGGCATCAATAAGACCAGTTTCTATTAATGTCATCGAGCCGCCCCAGGCCACACTACTGTTATCCGGCATTAGTTCCAATGCCAGTTTAACCGCACTTTCCCTGTCCGGGCAATAATACCCTTCCATCTGCCGTTTTTTTAGATTTTTTATTATTGTATCTGCCACTGACTGATAGTATCGTTGTTTTGGTGAAAGTTCCATCCCATTTCTCCTTTTATTCGGTGAAAAAAGATACCGTTTCCCGACTAAAAGCCGAGTTACGGTATCCTAATTCCTGCTTATTATGTAACCGTCCAGTACCCTAACCATTACTATGCAAAAACTCATGAAAATCACCTATGGCGATAGAATTTTTACTCATTGCAACTACGCTTTCCTATGATCGTCGGCCCAACAAGTGTGCTGACCTACTGAATAGTTACCTTATTATAATTAATAATCGAAAATCTTATTCTTAGCTTAGTTCAGTGCATCCACCAGCTTCTGAACAGCTGCAAGTGCTTCATCAGGAAGCTTATCATAACCTGCCTTCTTCTCTGCAAAGCCCTTTACTGCATCTACACGATTCTGCATAGCATTCTTCAGCTGAACCTTATAATCTGCATCATTTAAGTCAGGAGTGAAGCCTTCCCAATCCATAATTTCGATATCTTCAAAAGGTCCCCACTGAGAAAAACTTGCCTTTCCTTCTACAATAGCCTCAAGGATTCCCAGAGTATCTGCAGGCTTTACCTTCTTGCCCATGAAGTCACCAGTATTGATAATGTAGCAATCTACATTCTTTTCCTCAACCAGCTTCTTAAACTTATCATAGTCGTTTACCAGAGGATAGGTTCTGAACGGATTTGCATAAGGTACGATACGCAATGCATTTAAGTCGGTACCTGCAGCCACACGCTCTGCGGTAGAGGTCTTGGTAGCCAGAGTGGCACCCATAACGGAAGCCAGAGCTGCGCCCTTCAGCTTTACTACAGGCGGAATGGTAGGATCCTTCATAATCCAGAAAATAGCATTTACAGGAGCATCAATCTTATCTACGCGGTTAGGAGACCAGAGCTTAGACTTGATTGCACGTCCATTACCATTTCTAATATCCTCTGTTACCAGCTGAATCTTTCCTTCAGAATCCATGGTACAAGAGCAGTTCTGTGCAGACAGAAGGTACTCATTGTCAGGACAGCCTGTAGGATAATCGGAGGTCTTGTCAAAATAAGTAGGCTCCAAAGCAATGGATGCACAGGTGTCTGTATTGATAATGAAAGCATCATCATGAAGAACCTTAATTTCATATTTTCCATCATGCTTTGCATGAGTCAAGGTGGACTTACCGGAACCGGACAGACCGTAAACGGATGCCACATAGGAGCTTCCGTCGGCAAGGATATACTCCTTCTGTCCACCATGGCAGGATGCATAGCCATTTCTGTTTGCCAATGCCCAGGCCATAGTCAGTGTACCCTTCTTATGCTCTCCAAAGTATCTCATACCAAGGATAGCTGCACAGTTCTGGTCTGTATCAAAATAACAAAGTGTCAGAGGATCGCTCAGACAGCTGTAATCTACATCAGGTCTGTTTCCAGGTACCCACTGAGGATCAGAGAAGATATAGATATCCGGCTCGTTGCCATCACCAATCGCCTTAGAATTTTTGTACATCTTTACATAATCATCAGACATATACTGGAAGTTCAGCATCCAGTTGTAAAGGATATTCTCCTCTCCTTCCGGAATCAACAGATGCGCCTTTGCCATAAACTCAGTATCCAGACCAATATAGCACTCTGCATGGTACATAGTCTTCCAACGAGTCTCATAAATCGCATCCATTACTACCTTATCCAGCTTGCCCTCATCTACTCCAGGCTCACCCTTAATCCGACGTGCTGCTGCATAACGTCCTGTTACCGCACCGTCGTTGAACAGCAATACTCTGGAATCCTTCTCCAGACCGAAAGTCTCTCCATCCTTAATTTTCATATCTGTTACTACAGTACCCGGAGAATTCTTTGCCAGCTCATAAGCCTCTTTCAAGGTATTAACCTTAACTACGTTATTTCCATAAAAAGCAGCTTCGATGATAGATCTGGTTTTGGAAAAACCTACCTTCCCGGCTCCAATTTCATTAATTGGATAGTACGCTTTTGTTGACATGATTCGTCCTCCTTATTTTGATATATTTTGTACCGTATTCTTTTGTATGTAATAGTTTAAAATACGGTTTTTTACACCTTTGTGTCTGATATGACACATCTTCTATATTATGTCAGATGCCATAACAAAAGTCAAGTTTATTTATACTTATTCTGAAAGCGCATCAGCATAGCCGCACATTCTGCCCGGGTAGCCTGTCCCTTCGGATCCAGTCGGTAAGAGGTTCCTTCACTGTCGTTGGGCTTACCGCCAATCATTTCTACGGCAACAGCCCATTTCAGATAGTTTACTGCCCATCCACTGACATCCTTTGCATCGGTAAAGCTGTCTAAAGACTTGGAAGCACTAACATCATATTGGCATATTTTAGCATATTCATTCAGCATCTTGGCAATCTGCTCACGGGTTATCTCTAAATCCACACCGTAGGTTCCATTGCCCATACCCTGAACGATACCCTTTTGATTTGCCCAGATAATGGCATTACTGTACCACTTTCCTGCCTTTACATCACTGAAAGTATTCTTAAAGGTAATCTGGGGTTCACCTGCCATACGATATAATACGGTAGCAAACATTCCTCTGGTCAATGTGGCATCCGGACGAAATTCTGTAGTTCCGGAGATACCATTCATAATATCATTATTATAGACATACTTTACACTTTCAAATTTCCAGTTACCTGTAATCTGCTTAACATCAGTAAAGGGGAATGGCTTTTGCACCGGCTTATCCACAGGAGCTTTTTCCTTTGTTAAACCATTGATTGCTGCCGTCAGCTGCTTCAACATTTCTGTAGCCTGTTGAGCTGCAGGCGTTCCTTTTAACAACTGCTCTGCCTTGGTCAGTGCATTCTGTAAGGTCTGATAGCTGGCTGCTGTCCAACCCTCTGCCTGAATAGCCTTTGCTTCTTTTACCTTCGCCTTTAAAGTCTCCACTTCTGCTATTATTTCATCCGGTGTATCCACTGCCTCTTTTTCTTTTGTTAAACCACCGATTGCTGTCGTCAGTTTCTCCAGCATTTCTGTAGCCTGCTGGGCTGTGGGTGTTCCCTCCAACAACTGTTCTGCTTCAGTCAATGCTGTCTGTAGAGCCTGATAGCTGGCTGCTGTCCAACCCTCTGCCTGAATAGCCTTTGCTTCCTCTACTTTC
>JAFXJR010000107.1 GCA_017532145.1 Lachnospiraceae bacterium
ACATAGGTATAACCCTATAGAGCATATTAAGTCCAGGATTAAAACTTCAGAAAGTATTGTAAAGAAGCTGAAGAGAAATGGCTATGAGTCCACTATAGGTAATATGATTCAGTATGTAAACGATATTGCCGGGATTAGAGTAATCTGTTCCTTTACATCGGATATTTATGAAATTGCAGATATGATAAGTAATCAAAGTGATATTCATATTATATCGGTAAAGGATTATATTATCAGACCAAAGCCCAGTGGATATAAGAGCTATCATATGCTGGTGACGGTACCTGTTTATCTGTCAGATCGGATTATGAATACCAAGGTGGAGATACAGATTCGGACAGTGGCTATGGATTTTTGGGCCACTTTGGAACATAAGATTCATTATAAGTTTGAGGGAAACGTTCCGGGGCATATTAAAACAGAACTGGTGGAGTGTGCCAGAATGGTTTCTGATTTGGATGAGAGGATGCGCCTATTAAATGAGGAGGTACAATGTCTCAGTCGTAATAAGTGAAGAAAAGGGAATGATATTAGTGGGCTGTGCAAAAGATGCATAGCCCTATTTATGCAATATTTTATTATTTGCTATCAGTTTACAGCTTTATAACTTGATCAATGCCCACTTTGTTTTTGAAATGTCTGTGGCAAGGTTAAGCAAGTAACCTGGAATTTTGCTGATTGTTGTGATAATGGGGCTAAAATGAGGAGTGCCCAGACATTTTTCAATGCCCGGGCTATTATGAAAAAATTTATCTATATATATGAGGAAAACTATTGTACTAACTTTTGTTATTATGAGTGTAGTATAACAATTGTTTATGAATAAAGTATGAACATAATGTAAAAATAGGGTGAATTAAACGAAAAAACAGAGTTATATTATGCTAAAAAAGGACAGATTATATAAAAATGTTTGCTCTGTTGTAAATAGAGGGGAAAGATGATAAGATATGAAGGTACTATAATAACTAAATCAAACGAAAGAAATGGGAAAACGTGGATTCAAGCGGTTTCATAGATTTTTTCAGATATTCTTCCACAGCTGAGACATTGAAAGGAGCAGGAATATAAGGATGGATAATTGTATGGATAAAATTGCAAAAAAGCTCAATTCTCAGGAGGTAATTCGTGCAAATATGGCTGCAGATGCAGTACAGCTGGAGCAGATGGAACAAAGGATGGCAGAGTATGACAGTTATATACAGGAAATGCGTAAGCTGAATTTAAGAAGTACAGAGAATGAACAGAGGCTAAAAGCATTGTTAGAGGCGGCTGAAGAAGGGCTAAAGGAGTCGGTAGACAACTATGGGCAACAACTGCTGAGGATTACAGAAGAATGTCTCGCCAGAATAGAGGAAATTAATCCGGATGAATCCGGGAAGGGAACAGAGGAACTGATGGAACAGATTCGTGCAGCAGTTCATGAGAATATGCAACAGACCACGAAACTGTTTCAGCAGTCAGATGAATTTACTCACCGGGAAAATGTGAAAGTATATCGTAATGTGCAGTCCGCACTTATCGAAGAGTTGGAAAAGCAGAACCGGCTGATGGCAGAAAACAGACAGGCACTGGAAGCAGGTAATAAGAAGCTGTCGATATTGAATATTGGTCTGTTGGTGATTTCTGTGGCTAATCTGGGACTGTTGATTGCCCATTTTGCAGGTTTGTTTTAGATTAATCGGGGAAAGTAGTGGGAAAGGAGCATAAGGTAAGGATGGGAAAATTAAGCTGGAAGCCAGGAAATATGCTCTATCCTTTACCGGTGGTATTGGTAACGGTGGCCAACAGGCAGGGAGAGCAAAATATATTTACAGTAGCATGGGCAGGAACTGTCTGCAGTGATCCCCCCATGGTTTCTATTTCGGTCAGACCTTCCAGACATTCTTATGCCATGATTCAGGAGAGCGGCTGCTTTGTGATTAATATAACGACAGAGAAGCTGGTTCGTGCAGCAGACTATTGTGGAGTAGTAAGTGGCAGGGATGTGGATAAGTTTGAAAAGATGGGACTGACACTGGGGAAAGCTGATAAGGTGGAGGCTTCTCTCCTGTTGGAAAGTCCGGTCAATCTGGAATGTCAGGTAGAGAGCGTGATTCCTTTGGGGACTCATGATATGTTTGTGGCTAAAGTGGTAGCCGTCCATGTAGAAGACAGTCTACTGGATAAAAATAATAAATTTCATTTAAATCAGGCATATCCGGTAGTATATTCCCATGGCTCTTATTTATCATTAGGCAGAGAACTTGGCACCTTCGGCTATAGTGTAAGGAAGAAAAAGGGAAGGAAGAAATAAGTATTAAGATGAAAAAAATAACACGGAGGTATAAACGTCTGCGGCTGAGAGGCATTAAAATAGGGGTATTGGCAGTTATTGCCAGCATATTTTTTATGCCCAGCTATATAAAAATAGAAAAAAACGGAAACAATATTTTTACCGTATTCTTAAATGGTGTGGAAGTGGGGAAGACAGACACCAGGAATGAGGCGACAGAATATCTGAAAGAGGCCAGACGCAAAATGGCCGGGGATGGAGAAGAGCTGGTCTTGGCAGACAGCAAGCTGGAAGTAGAAGGACAGGCTGTAATCTGGGGGCGTGTGGACGAGAAGGAGACGATAATAGATAGGATGGCTGCTGTTTTAAAGGACAATATTAAACAGACCCTCCATCGCTCCTATACGGTAAAAATAAACGAATACACCGTCAATCTGGCCAGTAAGGATGAGGTATTGAAGCTACTGGAGGCTTCTATTCATCAATATGATAAGGAAAAAGAATACCAGGTAAGCCTGACCATGGATGGAACCAGGGAACTGAATGTACTAACTGCTGATTTGGTTTCCAAGGAGCAGCAGCAAAAGGAGAAAGAGCAGCAGACAGAGGTATTGGCTTCTGTAGGTATCTATGAGACACTGGATGAAATATTTGATGCAGTGGAGCCGGCAGGAGAAAGGGATTTTTCTGATTATGAGATAGGATTAACTTCCCTACAATTTGGAGATACTGTGGAGGTAGTGGAATCTTATTTGTCTCAGGAAGATTTAACTCCTTTGGAAGAGGCGGTGAATCAGGTGACGAAGGAGCAGGAAACCAATCAGATTTATGAGGTAGTAGCAGGAGACAGTCTATCCAAGATTGCAGTAGAGCATGACCTGACGATTGAAAAGCTGATTGAGATGAATGAAACCATCGACAATGAAAATTCTATGATTCGTATAGGAGATGAGCTGATTATTACCGTACCGGAACCGGAGCTGTCGGTAGAGCGTGAAGAGGATTTGTACTATGAGGAGAGCTATGAGGAGGAGGTTGTCTATATTGATAATGCTCAGTGGTATACGACAAAGTCTGTAGTTCGTCAAGAGCCTTCTGCTGGACATAGACGGATAGTGGCAAGGATTGCTTATCGCAATAATATAGAAACAGGGAGAGAGATACTTAAAGAGGAGATTACTTATCAGGCAGTACCAAAGATTATTGAGAGAGGTACCAAAAACCCTCCAACCTATATTAAGCCTATTTCGGGAGGCAGGCTGTCCTCTGGATTTGGAAGGAGGCGCAGACCGACAAGAGGGGCAAGTACCTATCATAAGGGGATAGACTGGGCAACGCCTGTAGGTACAGCGGTGATGGCATCCTCTTCCGGAACGGTAGTCAGAGCCGGTTGGGGAAGCGGCTATGGCTATGTAATCTATATCGACCATGGAGATGGACGACAGACCAGATATGGACATTTAAGTAAAATTCTGGTATCTCCCGGACAAAAGGTAACCCAGGGGCAGAAAATTGCACTAAGTGGAAATACAGGTATTAGCTCCGGACCCCATATCCATTTTGAGATACTAATTGGCGGTTCGCAGGTGAATCCACTGAAATATCTGGAGTAAACCGGCATTTACAAATGGATTTTTTATGGTATAATCATTGGGTAGAACTGATATTTTTGGGTGGATATGATGTACAAATGAGGGTTATAATCATTTTTTGAATAGAGGGTACACCATGGAACAATATGCAATCAAGGGTGGAAATCCGCTGGTGGGTGAGGTAGAAATAGGTGGTGCTAAAAATGCAGCACTCGCTATTCTGGCAGCAGCCATTATGACGGATGAAACAGTAATTATAGAGAATATGCCGGATGTCCGGGATACAAATGTACTGCTCCAGGCGATGGAGAGTATTGGAGTCATCATCAACAGGCTGGACAGACACAGTGTAAAGATTAATGCTTCAAGGATTCATGATTTGACGATTGAGGATGACTATATTAAAAAGATAAGGGCTTCCTATTATCTTCTGGGAGCGTTATTGGGAAAGTATAAAAAGGCAGAGGTATCCTTGCCCGGTGGCTGCAATATAGGACTAAGACCTATCGATCAGCATATCAAGGGATTTCGGGCATTAGGAGCAGACGTCAGGATAGAGCATGGATTGATTATTACTGATGCAGCACATTTAAAGGAAACCATATTTATCTGGATGTGGTTTCTGTGGGTGCTACCATTAATGTGATGATGGCAGCAGCTATGGCAGAGGGAAAGACGATTATAGAAAATGCAGCCAAAGAACCCCATGTAGTAGATTTGGCTAATTTTCTAAACAGTATGGGAGCCGATATTAAGGGGGCAGGTACTGATGTTATCCGTATTATGGGCGTTTCCCGACTGCATGGAACAGAATATACGATTATTCCTGACCAAATTGAGGCGGGAACCTTTATGTTTGCAGCTGCAGTGACAAAAGGGGATGTAACAGTAAAAAATGTTATTCCCAAGCACTTGGAATCGATTAGTGCCAAGCTGCTGGAGATAGGATGTGAAATCGAGGAGTCGGATGATGCTGTGCGGGTAGTGGCTTCCAAGCCCCTGACGCATACCCATGTGAAGACTCTGCCCTATCCGGGATTTCCCACAGATATGCAGCCTCAGATAGTGGTTACACTGGGACTGTCCATAGGAACCAGTATCGTAACAGAGAGTATATTTGAAAATCGCTTTAAGTATGTGGATGAGCTGACCAGAATGGGAGCCAATATTAAGGTAGAAGGCAATACGGCAATTATTGATGGAGTAGAAAAGTATACAGGCGCCAGTCTGACAGCTCCGGATTTACGTGCCGGTGCAGCCCTGGTTATTGCCGGTCTGGCTGGCGAAGGGATTACAGTAGTAGATGATGTGAAATTTATCGAAAGAGGCTATGAGGACTTTCATATAAAGCTTAGAGCCTTGGGAGCACAGATAGATAAAGTAGATACAGAAAGGGATTTGAGAAAATTCAAATTAAAGGTTGGATAACCAGGAAAAGCTGGTTGGTTATCCAATGCTTCCCTACAGATGGACGATAGAAAGAATAGGATAAAAGAAATGTAAATTGATACTACCCCTTTTGCTTCAGGAAAGTACCTGTAGTAAGAGGGGTAGTTTAACCTTAAAGGGAGGAGCTATGCCAAATATTCATGTATTGATAAAGCCTGCTTCTGGTATGTGCAATATTCAGTGTAAATATTGTTTCTACCATGATGAGGCAAAGAATCGGGAAATAGAGTCTTATGGATTGATGAGTGAGGAGACTTTGGAACAGGTGATAAAAAAGACGTTGGAATTTGCTGATACAGCCTGTACCATTGCTTATCAGGGAGGTGAACCAACTTTACGAGGACTGGATTTTTTCCAAAAATCCATAGAAATACAAAATCGCTACAATACCCGTAATATAAAGATATCCAACGCGCTGCAGACCAATGGCATTCTATTGGATCGGGATTGGGCAGTGTTTTTAAAAGAAAACAGGTTTTTAGTAGGAATATCACTGGATGGGACGGCTTTTACCCATGATTCCTTCCGTATGGACAGCAAAGGTCAGGGAACCTATGTACAGGTATTGGAGGCAATTGAATTGTTGGAGGAATACCAGGTGGATTTTAATATCCTTACCGTAGTGAATGCACTGACTGCAAAAAAAATCTCTCAAATTTATGCATATTACAAGGAACGGGACTATCGTTACCTTCAGTTCATTCCCTGTCTGAATCCAATAGGTGAGGAGAACAGGCGTTATCCCTATACCCTTACTCCTCAGATGTATGGGCATTTTCTTAAAACTCTCTTTGATTTGTGGTATAACGATTTTCGAGCAGGTCGCAGAGTACATATTCAACCGCTGGAAGGATATATTCAATTACTGCATTTGATTCAGCCGGATTTGTGTGGGATGAGTGGACTATGCTCCTGTCAGCATGTAGTGGAAGCCGATGGAGAGGTATATCCTTGTGATTTTTATGTTATGGATGAGTATAAGCTGGGTAATCTTCATCAGCTTTCTTTTGATGAAATCAATGAAAGAAGAAGAAAACTGCAGTTTATTGAACAGTCGGCTGTATTGCATAAGGATTGTCAAAGCTGTAAATATGTGCCGATTTGTAGGGGAGGATGTCGGCGACACAGACTGGGAAAAAATTATTTTTGTACGGCCTATTATGACTTTTTTCAATATAGTATCGACAGACTGGAGGAGATGGCTAAAAACTATAGGTAAGGATTGTATAAAATGCTGTGATTTATCTGATTTTTTGAAAAATAATAGTAAAATATGCTGGGATAATGTGTCAAAATACTATATATAGCGAAGCGGATGGTAAATATCTGTATAAATAACAGAAAAGGAGATAGGGGAATGAAAAAAGGATGTTAAGCAGTATTCTGACACTGACACTGGCAGCAGGTATTCTGGTAGTCTCTCATCAGTCACAGATTTTGGAAACCTTTCAGCAGGGAGGAGTAACGATAGTATGTGTCTTTGATGAACGGGATATCACCGAAGGTGCATTTATGGGAGTAGAAGGAGTAGGAAAGTATGGTTATCCGTAGTTTAAAAATCATTGTTTCATCTTTGCCCGCTCAGGTACAGACACAGATAAGATATCTCAGTTAAGAAGTCTGTATAGTGATATTCTTTCAAATACAGAAATGGTATTTTGGTTGGAGGGAACGATGATGTTGGATATAGATAAGATGACAGATATTGATGTATAGGAATATCTCAAAAACGTATGTAATATCATAGAAGAATATCGTGATATTGTGGTAAAATAGAAGGGCAGACATAGACTTCTGGTTGAAAGAAAGTACTTGATATGCAGGTGAAGCAATAGCTGAATTGATGTGTTTTCTCCATATTTTGCAGAGGAGTGCGCAGCGTGAAAAGTAATCTGAGACGTATTTTACTTACCGTTGAATATAGGGTTTTACTATATAGGAAAATATGTTAAAATGAATAAAAATACATCTGAAAATTCATTTATCCGGTAGGTATGCCTTATTTTGCATCTTTCTGAATAAATCAGTTTTCAGCTGTATCCTGAAAGCATCCCCTAAAATAAAGAATCAGGGAGGAAAAAAAGATGTCTTATAATATTATTTTTTATTTTACCGATCAGCAAAGAGCAGATACCTGTGGATGTTATGGGCAGCCATTGGATGTGACTCCTAATCTGGATCGATTGGCGCGGGAGGGAATTAAGTTTGAGTATGCCTTTTCCCCTCAGCCTGTTTGTGGTCCATGCAGAGCCTTGTTTCAAACCGGAAAATATGCTACGGATACCGGCTGCTTCCGTAACAATCTGCTGCTGCCGGCTGAGGTAAAGACACTGGCAAACTACATAGAAGAAGCAGGCTATGAAACGGCATATATAGGGAAATGGCATCTGGCCAGTGATGGAGAGTGGGAAAAGACTCCCCGGATTGACCATACAGTTACGCCTATTCCTAAAGAACTGAGAGGCGGATATACCGGCTTCTGGCGGGCTGCCGATGTGCTGGAATTTACCTCCCATGGCTACGATGGCTATGTATTTGACGAGGAGAATAACCGGATTGATTTTCAGGGATATCGTGCAGACTGTATTACCGATTTGGCTTTGGACTTTTTTGACCAGCGAGACACCAATAAGCCATTTTTTATGACCATTTCTCATATTGAACCCCATCACCAAAATGACAGAAAGCATTATGAAGGCCCAGAAGGTTCAAAGGAAAAGTATAAGAATTTCGTATTACCGGGAGATTTGGAAGCGTTAAAGGGAGATGCAGCGGAGGAATATCCGGATTATCTGGGAGCCTGTGCAAATCTGGATGAAAATCTGGGCAGACTGATTAACCGATTGAAGGAAAAGGGACTGTATGACGATACAATTATTATTTTCTCAACAGACCATGGCTCCCACTTTAAGACCAGAAATCTGGATGCTCATCGTTGTGGGGGTGACGATTATAAACGCTCCTGCCATGATGCCTGTTTAAGAGTTCCTCTGGTTATTGCAGGAGGTCCCTGGAAGGGAGGAATAACGGTGGAGGAACTGGTCAGTACGGAAAGTCTTCCCAAAACGATTCTGGCTATGGCAGGAGTAGACGTAGGAGAGGCCATGATTGGAGAAAATCTGTTGGATGTGGTAGAGAAAAAAGACAGCAATAGACCCAATCAGGTATTTGCTCAAATTTCAGAAAGCAGGGTAGGAAGATGTATCCGGACTGCTAAATACACCTATTCTGTGTATGCTCCCGGTATAAATGGTGGTGAGGAGGCTGCTTCCGAGGTATATGCTGACGACTTTTTATATGATAATGAAAAGGATCCTTTCCAGTTAAATAATCTGATAGAAGATTCAGCATATACACAGATAAAACAGGAATTGAGAGAGAAGCTGTTAGATTGGATAGAAAAGGCAGAAGGATACAGACCAGTAATCATGGATTAATCATAAGATTATACGGAAGAAAGGAAGGTTAAGATGAAAAAAAGAAGGATAAAAGCACTATTGTGTGGACTTGTGCTGACAAGTATGCTAAGTTCTTCAGTTTTACCAGCTTGGGCAACTACGGTGGGAAATGAACAGGCAGTTACAGTGACTGCCACGGAGCTGACGGCAGGTTTGCTGGCTCATTATGATTTTGAGGAGGCTGTTGATACCAGTGTACCTAATAAGCAATCGGCCGAGAACTATACGGCGACTCTGGAAGGAAGCAATACCTCTATTGCAGAGGATGAGCTATTTGGCAAGGTGCTGAAATTTACAGATGGTACGGATGGGTATATGAAGATTCCTCAGATTATGAATGCTTCCAGTACCAGCTATTCTATTTCTCTCTGGTACAAATATGACGCCAGTGCTGCCCGAGCTGAAAATATCATCCTTTTGCAGCAGAGTAGTGGAGGAAGAACATTTTTGCTGTTGACTCCCGGAAACAAGTATGGAACCTTTGTCAATCAGCAGAATAAATACAGTAATGCCACCATAGACCCTCAGCAGTGGCAGTGGGTAATGATTACCTATGATACCGATGCCAATAAGGTAAAGTATTACATCAACGGAGTATTGGACAGTGAGCAGGATGCAGGAACCTCCGAGGTAAATGAATTGACGGATTTAATGGTGGGTAAGCATAAGAATTCAGCCTGTCTGATGCGGGGAATGGTGGATGAAATCCGGGTATATAATAAGGTAGTGACGGATGAGGAAGCAGCGGCTATTTACCAGGAAAAGGCAGGAGCAGTACTGCATCAGACCTTATTGGAAGAACAGACGGCAGCACAGGCAATCTATGACTCCGGCAGAGTAGATGCTTCTGAGGCGGAAGCAGTAGAACTAAAGACTGCTTTGGATGAAGCAGCAGAGATTACCGCTGAACATACCTATGCAGAGATTCAGGAAGCCATAGAAAAGCTGAAGGCAGCAGTGATAGGCTACAAGAAGGCTGTCGGAAATACGCTGACGATAGATGTAAATACGGTGGAGCGTACTTTGGAAAAAAGTACCATTGGAATTAACCACAGGTATGCTTTCAATGGATATGGCTCTTTCGACAGTACAACCATGACGATGAAGGAAGACTTTGTGGAATTGTATAAGGAAGCCGGCTTTGGTTCCATCCGTTATCCGGGTGGTACGATTTCCAACCTGTTCCAGTGGAAGAACAGTATCGGTCCTAAGGAAGAACGGGTAAAGCAAATTCATGGCTTCTACAACAATGCTGGACAGAATGGTATTGCACCGAATTTTGGGCTGACAGAAGTAGCCAACTTTGCCTATGACGATGAGATACAGTCGGAAATCGTCTATGTGTATGGATTTGGACGTGGCTCTGCACAGGATGCAGCAGATTTGGTGGAATATCTGAATGCCCCTGTAGGCTGTAATCCTAATGGCGGTGTGGAATGGGCCAGAATCCGTGCCAATAATGGCCGTGAGGAGCCTTATAATGTAAGACATTTTGAAATAGGAAATGAAAATCAGCAGGCTTATGGAATTGGCTCTGATGGTACAGCTTCTCAGGGCTACTGGCTGGACTACACCGGTGGTGCAGAGAGTGCCTATGTAAATGGAGGTACGGCTCATGTAACCAAGCAGTACGCCGTACGAAAGGACAACTGGAATCGTGCGGTGAGCAACAGTGATGGTACAGCAAATCAGACCAGATATATGCGCTATGCCAATCCCAATCCCATGACTGGGGAGGATGGAAAGACTCTGGTAGAGGATTTTGAAGCAGTAACAAAAGATTCTGTACATATTTTTGTCAACGACCAGGAATGGCAGATTGTGGAAAGCCTGGAGGGGCAGGCAGCCGATGCAGAAGTAGTAACGGTAGATTACCGGGATGGTTCGTTTACCTTTGGTAATGGAACTAACGGTAAAATTCCGGAAAATGGAGCGACCATTACGGTAAGCTACAGTGTACAGCGTGATGGCTTTGTACAGCTTTCTCAGGCGATGAGAGCAGTAACCGATGAAATCAACACCTATAATGAGGCAAACAATATCGACAGAAGGGTGGAATGCTACCTATATTCCAGCTTTGAAACCACAGGATTTATTAATAAAATGGCAGAAGGTGGCTATGACGACCTTTGGGATGGCTTTACCATTCATCCTTATTCCAATACGCCCAGTGGCTCAGGAACAGAGTTTTATGATAGTGCCATGCTGCTGGCAGAACAAAATGGAATCGGAAAGGTACAAAAATTTGTGGATATGCTGCCGGAAGGAAAGGTACCGGTTATTTCCGAGTATGGCATTTTCCGTTCCACCAATCCTCTGGTACGTTCCCAGACTCATGCCATCTATATTGCCAAGGTAATGATGGAATATGTTCGTTTCAACAGTCCTTATATCCAAAAGCACTGCCTGATTGACTGGTATAGTGCAGGGGGAGACTCATTAGGACCCACACAGCAGGCCGTGATTCAGGCAGTAGCACAGCAGGGTGCTGATACGGTAACAGGAGAGGGAGAATATCGCTTCTTTTCTACTCCGTCAGCCAAGGTGTTTGAGATGCTGAAGGACGGTATGGGAACAGAGGTAGTGGCTTCTTCCTTTAGTGAGGAAGACAAGCTTCCCAATGGAACCCAGGCGGTATCGGCATTGGCAAGTAAGGATGAAGCAGGCAATCTTTATCTGAATATCGTCAATACAGATAGAGAAGACAGCAGACGAATTACCATTGATGTAGAAGGGGTGGATAATACTGGCGCAGCTGTTGTAGTCAGCAATTTGGTGGCACCAGGCTACGACGCAGAAAATACGTTAGATAATCCGGATAATGTAAGGATTGTTACGGAGAGCCGAACCAATGAAACGGCTCAGGTAGAAGTGACGATTGCTCCCCATACCTTTACCGTAGTAAAAATAGAAGCTCCTAAAGTTCAGGTAACCGTTCCTTCTGCTCCCCAGGAATTTTTAGCAGAAGCCGGTGATGGACAGGTAACATTAAGCTGGACGGCTCCGGCACAGAATGGTGGTGCAGCGATTACCGGCTATGAGGTTTCTTGTGACAACGGTTCCACCTGGACAGCAGCCTCCGGGGAAACGGGACATAGCTTTACCGGCTTGGAAAATGGAAAGGAATATACCTTGAAGGTAAGAGCATTAAATGAAGCAGGTGCAGGCGCGGAAGCCGTCGCTACTGCAACACCCCAGGCAACAGTACTGCCTGTAGCAGCCACACCTGTTATTTCCCCGGCAGGAGGAAGCTTTACTCAGGCTCAGACAGTAGAAATTACTTCAGAAACAGAGGGAGCAGCGATTTATTATACTCTGGATGGAGAAGATCCTACTGAGGAAAGTACAGTATACAATGCTCCGATTACTGTGGAGCAGAGTCTTACCCTGAAGGCTATAGCCATTAAGGAAGGGATGACAGTCAGTGAGGTGGCTTCTGTAAGCTTTGTGATTCAGCCGGAGGAAGAACCGGAAAAAGAAACGGTAAAAACTCCTACCTTCTCTGTAAAAGCAGGAACCTATGATAAGGTACAGAACGTAGCACTTACCTCTGCAACAGAAGGAGCAACCATCTACTATACCACGGATGGAAAGGCACCTACAATCAGTAGTACAAAGTATAGTAAGGCAATTACTGTAGATAAGTCGATGACCATTAAGGCGATTGCGGTAAAGGAAGGCATGGATAACAGTGCAGTGGCACAGGCTATTTATGTAATTCAGCTTCCTGATTCTCCTGATTCAGTGAAGGAAACAGTAAAGACCCCTGCTTTCTCTGTAAAAGCAGGAACCTATAATAAGGCACAGAGCGTAACCCTTACCTCCGCAACCGAAGGAGTAGCCATTTACTATACTACAGATGGAAAGACACCCACGACCAATAGCACCAGGTACAGCAAGGCGATTACGGTAGATAAGACTATGACGATTAAGGCGATTGCAGTGAAATCCGGAATGAATAACAGTGCAGTGGCAACCGCAGCCTATACCATTAAAATGGAAGTGAAGGATAAGGAATGGATTTTCACTGACGTGGAGCAGAACAATAGTTGGAAGCATCAGGGCGTAAAATATGTCTACAACAAGGATATTATGGGAGCAGTTGGTGCATCAACCGAGTTCCAGCCAGATCGTCCGCTGAGCCGCTCCATGTTTGCTACAGTCCTCTATCGTATGGCAGGAGCTCCGACAGTAGCCTACAAGGCACAGTTTAGTGATGTACCAGCAGGTAAGTGGTACAGTGATGCAATCATCTGGGCATACCAGAATAAGATTGTCTCTGGCTTAGGTGACGGAAGCTTTGGTATTGACCAAAATATCACTCGTGAACAGATTGCTAAGATGCTGTATGAGTATGCGAATGTATGCAAGTACGATACCAGTGCAATCAAGTCTTTATCCGATTTCACAGATGAGAAGGAAGTAAGTGGCTGGGCAGTCAAGTATATGCAGTGGGCAACAGCAGTAGAGATGATTACCGGTAAGCCCAATGATGAAGCAAAGACTTCCTTCCGTATGGATCCGAAGGGAGAAGCAACCCGTGCAGAATGTGCAGCTATGCTGATGCGTTTTGAAAATAAATATGTGGGTAGATAGAATATCCCAAGTACACAGATTTCAGGTGTTATCCTGTTTCGCGGTTATCAGCAAGGAACGGAGCATATGAGGGTAATCTGCTTTTCTAGTGTAGCGGTTTCTAAATAACTGCACCATTCACATAAAATATTTTTCTGAGAGTGAACTTCAAAAAACGTAGGCGTAGTGGGCTACGCTAAGGATTTTTGAAGTTTGCTATCGGGAAAATAGATATGTGATATGGTGTAGGTAATTTAAAACTGTTGCACTAGATAAATTTCAAGAAAAGGAGTAAAATATGAGAAAGATTGGTCTCAAAAAAAGAGTGGGACAGATTTTATCAGGAATAATGGCGGCTGCACTATTGGTGCAGCCAATAGCTATAGGAATCCCCAAGGCTTATGCAGCAGAACAGATTTCTGCAACACAGACAGAAACTTCAGGTACAGCATACTATTTTAGCTCTGCCAATGGAAGTGACAATAATGAAGGAAGCAGGGAAAAGCCGTTTCAGTCCCTGGCTAAGATTCAGGACTTGGAACTGCAGCCCGGTGATCGGCTGTTGTTGGAAAGAGGATCTGTATTTAATGACCAGTATATCCATTTGGAAAATGTAGGCGATATTTCCGGAGACCCTATTTTCATTGAGCCTTATGGAGAGGGAACGGAAAGACCCAGAATCAATGCCAATGGAAAGGGAGTCTGGTACCAAAGCTATGGAGTTCCTTTGCCCAGTACAGCGCATAAGTGGCAGGGAAACGTTTCCTCTGCCATCCTTTTAACCGATGTGGAAAATATTGAAATTCGGGGACTGGAGATTACCAACTGGGTAGACACAGAGGAAGGAGGACTGGAATTTAAGGATCCTTCTTTAATGGACCGTACCGGTGTGGCAGGTGTGGCAAAAAACAGAGGTACACTGGATCATATCGTGCTGGAGGATCTATATGTTCATGATGTAAAGGGAAACATTATCAATAAGCATATGCTGAATGGAGGTATTTATTTTGCCAGCTTTTTGCCGGATGGAGTAACCTCCAACACAGCAGAGATTGCAAAAGAGGATATTCCCCGATACAATGATTTGGTGATTGAAGGCTGCCATGTGGAGGATGTAAGCCGCTGGGGAATTGCAGCCGCGTATACCACTTATCATAATAAGATGCAGGCGTTAAAGGCTATTCCGGATGAGATATGTGAAACCTGGGGCAGTACCAATGTGGTAATGAGAAACAACTATGTAAAGGATGTGGGAGGCGATGGAATTACTCCTATGCACTGCTTCCGTCCTATCGTAGAATCTAATGTGTGCCAAAGTGCAGCAAAATATATTAGCACAGATTATTTCCCTAATGGAAGCCATAGGGTAGCTGCGGGTATCTGGCCCTGGAAATGTAAGGATGCCGTGTTTAGAAGAAATGAATGCTTCGATATGTTAAACTATGTCAAGGGCAATAACGATGCACAGGCTTGGGATGCAGACTGGGCAGACGGTACCCTGTATGAGTATAACTACAGCCATGGAAATTCCGGAGGCTGTGTAATGTTCTGTGGTTCTTTGGCGTATAGAAGTACCTTCCGGTACAATATCAGCCAGAATGATGAAAGAGGAATGATTTGTATTCCCGGCAACCCGGATGCTCATGTCTATAATAATACCTTCTATATTAAAGAAGGTGTGCCAGTTATTCCCAACGACTTTGGAAATGGTGTGGCAAAGGTGGAAAACAATATTTTCTACTATACAGGAAGTACACCGGGGAATGGAAACTGGCATCCAAACAACAGCAATGTGGTGTTTAACAATAATATTTATTACAATTATGCAGATACACCGGCTGAGGATACCAATGCCATTAGTATTGCAGCAGGGGCAGACGAGATTTTGGTTGATCCTGGAAAAGCACCTTCCATAGCACAGACCAGTCGGTTAGTCTATGACCTTTCGGTTTTTGAAGGCTACAAGCTGGCAGAAGGCTCTCCAGCTGTAGGAGCAGGTAAGGTGATTACTGACGACAATGGATTTGCTCTGGGTACCGACTTTTTTGGTGTGGAGCTGAACGGACTGAGAGAAATCGGAGCAGTAGAAAGTGAAGAAGTAGTCTTACGAATCGACTCAGAAGTATATGTGGTAACGACTGATGGCTATCAGGAGGGTACTGCCAATACGATTGCAGGTCTGGCAGCTAATACTACCTTAGAAGAATTTCAGCAGAATATTCTATACGACAGAGCAGCTACTCTGGTGGTAAGGGATGAAGCAGGAGCAGAGGTTGCAGCCGGAGGCAGGATAAGCTATCCCATGACGATAGAGCTGACCCATGAGGGGGAGACAATTAGCTATGAGATAGTGCCGGATGAGGATGCTACCCTGCACAGTACCGTATATAAGGCAGATGCAACGAATCTTTATGTACCTTCTACGATAAGCAATCCTTGCACAGTAGAGGAATTGATTCAGGGAATAGAGATAGCGGATACTGCAAGAGCCTTTGTACTGGATGGAACAACAGAGGTAACAGAGGGTGCAGTAGCTACAGGTATGAAGCTAAAGATTACAGCAGAGGATGGTGTACATACTACAGAATATACGATTACCATTCAGAACGAGTATCACTGGACCAGGGACTATGTGGATGGTCAGCAGGGAAATGTGTGGTTTGCACAGATAAAGGATGATACGGGTGTTTTCAGCAATGCTGCTTCCTATAACAGTACCTACGCTGTTTGGGATTTGGGAGAGTCATATACAACGGTAGGAGCCCAGGGAAATAAGGGGCAGGTAGACGAAACCAAGCATGGTGTTATCTGTGACTGGAGACCGGGAGCACCTACACCAGCAATGGTCTTCCGAGTGCCAAAGGATGGTGTAATTCGCTTTGCTTTAAAAAGTGATGAGCCTTATTTAAGACAGGGCAACAATTCTGGTGGCACAGCAAGGGTGGATCTGTTTGTGAATGAGGAAACAGAGCCAAGACAGACCTCCGGAGAAATGTCTGTGGTAAACCAGAAGGCAGACTTTGAAGCAGTGGAAGTAGAAGTTCGTAAGGGAGACTATATCCGTCTGGTATCCCAGTCTACAGGAGAACCCAGCAGTCCCAGTATTTTTGCCACCCCGATTATTACCTATCTGGATGTGCAGCCTAGTGATACGGAAGCACCTGCTTCACCAGCTGAAGCAGCAGCCCGGGAGATTACCTGGAACAGTGCAAAGCTAACCTGGGCAGCAGCTCAAGATAATGTAGGAGTAGAAAAATATGAAATCTATCAAGGAACGGAATTAGTAGCTTCTGTAGCCGGAACAGTTCTGGAGGCTGTATTGACAGAGCTGGAAGAAGCAGTGGAATACACGATGGAGATTTTTGCAGTGGATGCTGCTGGGAATCGTTCAGAGGCTGCTACAGTACAGTTTACTACAGCAGAAAACATAGAGCCTTATCAGCAGCAGCTCAGGCAGCAGATAGAACAGGCAGAGGCTAAGATTGCAGAGGATAAATATACAGAAGCTACGGTTGCTCAGGTAAGAGAGGAAATAAAGAAAGCCAGCACCTTACTGGAGGAACAGACACCGGTAAAGGCTGATTTGGAGCAGGCAATACAGGATTTAACAGAGGCAGTGGCCGCTTTGGAAGAAAAGACAGTGGACCCAAATCCAAACCCGGATCCAAATCCGGATCCTGACCCAAACCCGGATCAGCCGGATGAAGTACCTCAGATAGTTTCAGCTCCGGTATTTACTCAGGCAGCAGGTACCTATAAAAAGGATTTAGAAGTAACCATTACCTCTCCTACAGATGGAAGTATTATTTATTATACTACAGATGGAACAGTACCTACTGCTGCCTCTACCAGATATACCAAGGCGATTAAAATAAACCGGAAGACTACAATCCGTGCTATTGCTATCAAAGAAGGAATGACTAACAGTAAGGTGACAGAGGCTGCCTATGTGATAGACAGAGGCTTCCCTTTCACCGATGTAGAGCAGGATGGACGCTGGAAGCATGAGAGTGTAAAATACGTTTGGGATAATAGTATTATGAATGGTATTTCTGGTACTACAGAGTTTCGTCCGGATGCTCCGCTGACCAGATCTATGTTTGCTACTGTACTCTATCGTATGGCAGGGTCTCCTACAGTAGAATTTAAGGCCACCTTCTCAGATGTGAAGGATGGACAGTGGTACAGCGATGCGATTATCTGGGCAAACCAGAAGGGAATCGTACAGGGAATGGGAGATGGAAGCTATGGTATTAATAAAAACATCACTCGTGAACAGATTGCCAAGATGTTATATGAATATGCAAAAACAACAGGATATAACGTTAAGGAGGCACAGGAGCTTTCCACCTTTACGGACGAAAAGGCAGTAAGCGGCTGGGCAGTAGGTTATATGAAGTGGGCAACTGCAGTAAAGATGATTACCGGCAAGCCCAATGAGGGGGGACAGACCTATCGTATGGATCCCCAGGGACAGGCCACCAGAGCAGAATGTGCAGCTATGCTGATGCGTTTTGAAAATAAGTACTTACAGTAGTGACAAATATCAAGCAGAGGACTTGCTTCTTAGGACAGGTAGGGTGCAAGCTCTACCTGACAAATCTGATGATGAGATGATGAGCAGGTAGCGAAATTTAACGAATTGGAATTTGCAGATTGCCCATATCCGCTTTGACACATAAAAAATCCCAGAAGATAGATTCTTCTGGGATTTTTTGTATGAACTTGCTGTACTGACCGTATGAAAAATCCCTTGCTTTAGCTATAGGGAGTATCAACGGTTAAGTAAGTAGTGTTTCTTCCCTGATTATACTACAGAATCAATATATAGATTGGACTGAGTAGACAAATCAATATATTTTTCTTTTATTCGGATAGTGGGTCGGGAAAGCTTATTGGGATTGATAAATACAATCTGTCCCACCTCACCATTGGAAAGTCGTACACTTTGTAAAAGATAGGTATCCACTATGTTCTTCAAAAAGGTTAGGATATATTGGGGATCATATTTCTGGAGACCCTCATCCTCCAAAACAGCAATAACCTTAAAGGGACACATAGCCCCTCTATAGAGTCTGGCACAGGTCATGGCATCATATACATCGGCAATGGCAACCAGCTTGGCAAAGGGTTCAATCTGGTCTGCACGAAGGCGCTGAGGATAGCCGGCACCATCACACCGCTCATGGTGCATATAAGCAGCATTCAGGATGCGCCTGTCCACATTGGCAGACAGCAGCATTTCGTAGCCCTCTCGGGGATGAGTCTGCATAATCCGGTATTCCCAGTCCGTCAGCTTGCCTGCTTTACTAAGAATATCATTAGGAATCATCAGCTTGCCAATATCATGAAGCAGTCCGGAGAGTGTGGCTATTTCAATTTCTTCCGGAGTCATATGCAGCCAGTGGGCAAAGATGTTGCAGATAATGCCCACATTCATACAGTGTACATAGGTAGCATCAGCCAACTGTCTCATATTGTGGAGCATATCGAATACATTCACATGTTTATCCTTAGTAGACAGAAGGGATTCAATGTTTTGAATCAACTGTTTGGCATCCAGTTTAGCGGGATGTTTTAAGGAATCATCCACAATAGCCTTGAAAATACTGGTGGCTGTGGTATATTTTACTTCAAAATTCTGAAATTCACTGGTGAGCTTAAGCCGCTGGGAATAGGAGGTATCTGCTGGAATGGCATCCTCTCTGGGCATTTCTGCTCGTTTTTCTTCAATTCTAACGTTAATGATGGAATATAGTTCCAGCTTGGTAATGGTGTGGTCACTTAATACCAGACCTCTGGGAAGAATTAGATGCTGATTAAGATCATACACATCTTCTGCCAGAACCATACCAGGTGCCAGTTCAGATATATTTACTTTTTTCATAAATAGTCCCCCTCCAATTTGTATATCTGTATGTCGGTTTGTGTTCTGTGTTTATCGGCTAACGCTGCAAAAATCCATGAAAATCACTTTTGACGATGGACTTTTTGCTCGTTACCACTACGTTTTCATACAGTCATTATAACAAGTGTGTAGACTTACTGTATAGTTACCGACTATTTATCCATAGAGACATAGAATCGTTAGTCTATATAATAAATTATAAAATCTTTACAGAATATTGTCAATAAATACATTGACAAAGTATGGACTATGGTGTAATGTGGATTTAGAAAAAATAAATATCGCATTAAAAAACTCTTATTCAGAGTGGTGGAGGTACATAGGACCTGTGAAGCCACGGCAACCCCTGATATGGAAGGTGCTTACCTGAGCGAGTCAAAGACAGTAGGAAGGCAGAACGGAAAGGTTCGAACGATACTGTCAATCGAACAATAAGAGGATTTGATGATAATCGGATCCGCTTCTGAACAGGTAATAAGAATCAGCGGATTTTTTTAATGCTCATTTTTTAAACTTAGAAGGGAGTATAAGACCAGAATGGAAAAATTTTTATTTACTTCAGAATCAGTAACAGAAGGACATCCTGACAAGGTATGTGATGCTATTTCTGATGCAGTGCTGGACGCTTTGATGGAAAAGGACCCTATGAGCCGGGTAGCCTGTGAGGTGGCAACCTGTACCGGTTTTGTATTGGTAACAGGTGAGATTACCACAAATGCTTATGTGGATATCCAGAAGATTGTCCGTGATACCATCCGAAATATTGGTTATACCAAATCAGAATATGGATTTGACGGTAATACCTGTGCGGTATTGGTAGCCATTGATGAACAGTCCTCCGATATTGCTATGGGTGTAGACAAAGCCTTTGAGGCAAAGCAGGATAGTGCAGAAAAGAAGATGACAGATGAAGAAATCGAGGCAATCGGTGCTGGTGACCAGGGAATGATGTTTGGTTATGCTACTAACGAAACTGAAGAATATATGCCTTATTCCATCGCTCTGGCTCATAAGCTGGCAAGGCAGCTGACCAAGGTGCGTAAGGACGGTACACTGAAGTACTTAAGACCGGATGGCAAGAGTCAGGTTTCCGTAGAATACGATGCAGAGGGGAAACCAGTAAGACTGGAGGCAGTGGTGCTTTCTACCCAGCATGATGAGGATGTGACACAGGAGCAGATTCATCAGGATATTGAGAAATATGTGTTTGACCCCATATTACCGACAGAACTGATTGACGATGCTACCAGGTTCTACATTAATCCTACAGGACGCTTTGTGATTGGTGGACCTCATGGGGATGCAGGACTCACCGGTCGAAAGATTATTGTGGATACCTATGGCGGATATGCTCGTCATGGTGGCGGTGCTTTTTCCGGTAAGGACTGCACCAAGGTAGACCGGTCTGCAGCTTATGCAGCCCGTTATGTGGCAAAAAACATTGTGGCAGCAGGCCTGGCAGATAAATGTGAGATTCAGCTTTCCTATGCCATTGGTGTGGCACAGCCTACCTCCATTATGGTGGATACCTTTGGAACCGGTAAGCTGGGGGACGAAAAATTGGTGGAAATTATTCGTGAGAACTTTGATTTGCGTCCGGCAGGCATTATTAAGATGCTGGATTTGCGTCGTCCTATCTACAAGCAGACAGCGGCTTATGGACATTTTGGACGTAATGATTTAGATTTACCTTGGGAGAAGCTGGACAAGGTAGATACATTAAAAAAATATTGCTAATAATTAGCTGTGAAAGCGGATATTCACCATCTGCTTTGCGACTTGATTTGATGATGCTAGGGTCAAAAGGTCATCTATTTTCTTGCTTGCATGAAAATAGATGACTTTGGGATCCACAAAACATGAGAAAGTAGCCATTTTTCGCAGAAAAATGTGCGGATTTTGAATCTTTTAGGATTTCGTGAGCGTGAAACGCGAAGAAATCCGTAAGCATCAAGGGGTCAAATGCTTTTGACCCCAACATCAT
>JAFXJR010000108.1 GCA_017532145.1 Lachnospiraceae bacterium
GGACCCACAAAACATGAGAAAGTAGCCATTTTTCGTAGAAAAATGTGCGGATTTCGAATCTTTTAGGATTTCGTGAGCGTGAAACGCGAAGAAATCCGTAAGCATCAAGGGGTCAAATGCTTTTGACCCCAACATCATATCATAGAGAAATGAAAGGAGAAAAAGAAGATGTTAGTACCGATGAGAGCAATTTTGGAGGCAGCAGACCGAAACGATTATGCTCAGGGAGCTTTTAATGTAAATGCAGTCTGCCAGGCAAAGGCAGTTATTCAGATTCATGAGACGTTTCGCAGTCCGGCCATTTTGCAGGGAGCCGATTTGGCAAATGGTTTTATGGGAGGCCGCAAGGATTTTATGAATGCTGATTTAGAGGATAAGAAGGCTGGGGCACAGAATATAGCAGCTGCGGTAAAGCAATATGGAAGCGACAGCAGGATTCCTGTGGCTTTGCATCTTGACCATGGAAAAAATCTGGATTCCTGTATGGCAGCGATAGAGGGAGGCTATACCAGTGTGATGATAGACGGTAGTTCTCTTCCCTTTGAGGAAAATATGGAATTGACCAGAGAAGTGGTAAAATATGCCCAGGAGAGAGGACTTACTGTAGAAGGTGAGCTGGGTGTGTTGGCAGGAGTGGAGGATCATGTATTTTCTGCCGACAGCACCTATACCAACCCTATGCATGCAGTGGAATTTTTCAAGAAGACAAAGGTAGATGCTCTGGCTATCAGCTATGGTACCATGCATGGAGCAAACAAGGGAAAAAATGCAGTGATTCGTAAGGAAATTGCTATGGCTATCAAGGAATGTCTGAGACATGAGGGAATTGAGGGATATCTGGTAAGCCATGGTTCATCTACCGTTCCTCAGTATATTGTAGAAGAAATCAATGGACTTGGCGGAGAACTGACCAACACCTACGGTATCAATGTGAATCAGTTGATTGAGGCTTCCCACTGCGGTATCAATAAGATTAACGTGGATACAGATATCCGACTGGCAGTAACCCGTAATCTAAAGGAGCTGTTTGCAAGAGAGACAGCATTAAGAAATAGTGCTTCCATTGGAGCAATCTATGAGCTGTTGGAGAAAAACAAGACAGCCTTCGACCCAAGAGTGTTTATTACTCCCATTATGGATACGGTAATGTATGGAAATATTCCTGATGACGATGTGGCCAGAATCTGTCAGTGCATCGAAGATGGAGTAAAAGAAGTAGTAGGTACATTGATTGTGCAGTTTGGCAGCTATGGTAAAGCACCCAAGGTGAAGATTGCTACCCTGGAGGAAATGGCAGACCGCTATAAAAAGGCTGGGATATAAAATGCTGAGTGGTGGACACAGCAAAAAAATATAAATAAGAAGTAGCTATTCAGTAGGTCTGCATACATGCTGTACCGACCCTGGAAAAATGTAGTGGTAACAACGTAACGGTGAGGGAACTGAACAGTTACAATAAGAAAAAGGAGAGCAGGAAGATGAAGCATATCTATCTGAATTTAAAACGGTTTGACATTCCTTCTGCATTAGCAGGAGTCAATGCCTTAGCTCCCATGGGGGACTGGGCAGCTCATATCGTTGGCAGTACGCAGGAGGAGTTGGCAAAGTATGATTCTACTCAGGTGGAGTTTGGTATGTACTTTCCGGAAACCCATATTTTACAGGCAGTAGGAGCCAAGACAGAGGGCAGTCCGATTAAGGTAGGCTGTCAGGGAGTCTATCGAGAGGATACGGCCGAGGGAGGAAATTTTGGTGCTTTTACCACCAACAGACCGGCAGCTGCTATGGCGGCAGCAGGGGTGGAAACGGTGATTATCGGCCACTGTGAGGAGCGTAATGATAAGGCAGGGATTTTAGCGGAGGCAGGGGTAACAGACAAAGAGGCAGTCAACCGTATTTTAAATAAAGAAATCAAATGTGCTCAGGCCAGAGGCTTGTCCATACTTTATTGTATTGGTGAAAAAAGTGAGGAGCAGGAACAGTGGCAGGAGGTATTGGGACAGCAGCTGGAGATTGGGCTGAAGGATACGGATTCCTCTAAAGTAGTAATTGCCTATGAGCCTGTCTGGTCCATCGGTCCGGGCAAGACACCGGCTGATAAGGCATATATCCAAAAGATTGCTGCTTTTGTCAAGGAAAAGACTGGTGGTATGGATATTGTATATGGAGGAGGACTCAAGCAGGAGAATGCAGCTATGCT
This sequence comes from Lachnospiraceae bacterium, assembly GCA_017532145.1. GTDB lineage: Bacteria > Bacillota > Clostridia > Lachnospirales > Lachnospiraceae > Kineothrix. Next base: position 2,201 of record JAFXJR010000108.1, read on the forward strand.
GGCTTCTATTGACGATATTGATGGAGGGTTGATTGCCCTGACCCGCTTCCAGGGACAGATTGGCTTTTATCCGGAAGAATATCTGGAAATTATCCGATTATATTTGGGGAAATAGATGGGGTAAAGACGATAAAAAGTAATGGATTTGGAAAGGAGAACGGTTGAAGATGAAGATAGATTTTGAATATGGACATGGACTGATGCAGGCAGAGCTGCCGGACAGCACGGATATTTTTATTCCGGGAGAGACAGTAAAGGATCCGGATTATATCCCGGAGGAACAGCTGGAGGCAGCCTATCTGGAAAGCCTGGCACATCCTATTGGAATGCCTACATTGACAGAGCTGGCACATAAGGGCAGTACAGTTACGATTATCGTACCTGATAGAGTGAAGGGCGGTGAGCAGGCCACCAGTCACAGAAAGTTAAGCATTCGGTATATTTTAAAAGAGTTGTATGCAGCAGGTGTGGAGAAAAAGGATATTCTGTTTATTATTTCTAATGGACTCCATCCCAGAAGTAAGGAGGAGGATGCAAAAGCCATTTTTGGAGCAGAGATTTTTGATGAGTTCTGGCCGGAGGGACAGATTATCAGCCATGACAGTGAAGACAACGAGCATATGATTGATTTGGGTGTGACTCACAGAGGCGATCCGGTGTGGATGAATAAATTTGTTTTTGACTGTGATATTCCCATTTTAATTGGTCATGTACAGGGCAATCCTTATGGGGGCTATTCAGGAGGATACAAGCACAGTGCTACAGGAATTACCAACTGGAAATCTATTGCCAGCCACCATGTTCCCTCGGTTATGCATAGAAAGGACTTTACTCCAGTGAATGGTGGAAGTCTGATGAGAAGCAAGTTTGATGAAATCAGTATGCATATGGAGGAAAAGATGGGGCATCCCTTCTTTTGCTGTGATGCAGTACTGGATACCCAGTCCAGACAGATTGCTATTTTCTCCGGCTATGCCAAGGAGATGATGCCGGAAAGCTGGAAGGTGGCAGATAAGAGAACGTATGTTCATTGGGCAGAGAAAAAATATGATGTTTTGGTCTTTGGTATGCCTCAAAAATTCCATTATGGAGACGGCATGGGTACCAACCCGATTATGTTGATGCAGGCTTTAAGTGCACAGGTGCTTCGTTATAAGAGAATTATGAGTGATAAGTGTGTTCTGATTTGTGCTTCCACCTGTAATGGCTATTTTCATGATGAGTTATGGCCTTATCTAAGAGAGGTCTATGAGCTGTTCCAGCATGACCATATGAATATCCTGCCGGATATGAATCGATATGGGGAATATTTTGCTACTAATGAGGAGTATATCAGAAAATACAGATTTGCCAATGCCTTCCATCCCTTCCATGGATTTTCCATGATGTCCTGTGGACATATTGCGGAGAAGAATACCAGTGCCATCTATATTGCAGGAGCACAGGAGCCGGGATATGCCAGAGGTATGGGATTAAAGACCAGAGCCACCATAGAAGAAGCATTGGAGGATGCAAAAAAGAAATTTGTGGGAGAAAACCCGAATATTCTGGCACTGCCGATGACCTTTAAAAAGGCAGCTGTACATCTTTGTATGAAGAATCCGCAGGACAACTGTATGGACGCTTATGGACAGTTACAGGGAGGCTGTTGCGGCTGATAGTGAATAGTAAACCTATTCAGCAGGTCAGCACACTTGTTGTGCTGACCGTAGGAAAACGTAGCGGTGAGGGGCTGAACAGTTGCCATGAAGAAAAGCTGAGAGGGGGCTGAACAGTTGCCATGAAGAAAAGCTGAGAGGGGGCTGAATGATGAGACTTTTGGATTATAGACAACAGAGACAAGATAAGGGTGAAAGAAATACACTTCAGGAACAGAATATCCGTTTTCAGAAGTTTATCACCAGAATGACCGAAGACTCCAAAGGCTTAAATGAAGATATCCTTCAGCTGAATTATATAGCTGGAAGTACAAAAAATGCGGTAAAAACAGTAAGAGGTTCTATTGATGAAATCAATGATGGCAATCAGGAGCTAATCAAAAGCATCAGTCGGATTAGGGAGGCTTCTGCCCAGATTCGGCAGGGAGTAGAAGATAATGTGGAGCATGTGGAGGAACTGCTGGCTACCGCCAAGGAAATGACAGAAAGCAACGACCAGGTAAAGCAAATCTTTGAGGAACTGATGGAGGATAACCGGAGAACCTCTCAGGTAGTACAGGATGTGGCAGAAAATACAAAGATAAGTAATGAAGCCACAAAGGAAATCCTGGAGGCAGCAGAGATGATTCATGTACTTACCTACAAGACCAATTTATTGGGACTGAATGCTTCCATTGAAGCAGCCCGAGCCGGAGAAGCCGGAAGAGGGTTTGCCGTGGTGGCAAAGCAGATACAGGAGTTGGCCAGAAAGAGTAAGGAAAGTGCAGAAAATATTGAGAAAATCTTGGAAAAAATACGGGGACAGTCGGAACTTTCTATTCAGAATATTGATAATATGCAGTCCACCTTTGAGCGACAGACTACCAATCTGGAAATTACCAAGCTGCTGTTAAGTAAAACCGGAGAAAAAATTGATGAGGTTTATGAGCGGGTGGAACAAGTGGAAATCAATATGAATCAGCTGGGAAACGCTCAAAATACCATTATCAGCAATATGGATGGTCTGGTAAAGGTAGGAGAAA
>JAFXJR010000109.1 GCA_017532145.1 Lachnospiraceae bacterium
CATTCTACAGCTGACGTATGAAGAAAATCCGGATATGTCCTTAAACAAGGAAGTGGTAGTACAAAAGGAATATGCGGAAATTATGTATCGTCTGACCCTGCGTGATTTAAAATCCAAGAGAGGCTTATACATGGGAAAAATGTATGTCTTTCAGGATATTACAAAGCAGAAGCTGATGTATAATGCACTGGAGAATATGTCATCGTATGACCCACTGACTGGATTCTACACAAGTAGAGTGTTTGAAAATAAGTTAGAAGAATGGGATAAAAACGCAGAGGAATATATTGTGGCAATTTGTAATATTGCCGGCATGAAATTAATCAATGCTTTTTATGAAAGAAAAACAGGAAGCAGCATTATTCAGCGAATGTCAGAGGAGCTTCGTGATGTTTTACCGGAAGAGTCGCTTGTCTGCTATGCGGATGATGATTGTACAGTAATTGTAGCGAAGGGAATTACAGAAAATCAGATGAATTTGTATCTTTCTAATGCAGCAAGAAAGCTGAAAAAGAGAGGTCTCAATAATATACCGATTTTCTTAAATTATGGTATTGCCCGGAGAGAAAATACATCCGTTTCCATAAACGAGTATATAAAATATGCAGCTATGGATATGTTGATTAAAAAGGGCAGGGATGGTGCGAGTCAGAAACGTGAAATGACAGAAGCGCTGACAAAGGAATATTTCCATAATGAGTATGAATCGTTGGAGCATGTAAATCGAATTCAGGTTCTGGCAAGGGCACTGGCAGAAAAGCTGTCCTTATCCGAAGAGGACATGAAAAAGCTGGACTTGCTTTGCTTTTATCATGATATTGGCAGAGTAAAAACAAGAGAAGAGGTCTGGAGTCGGGCAGCAGTAATTACAAGAGATGAACTGGATGTAATTAAGCTTCATTCTATTACGGGGTATCAGATTGTCAAGGAGATGCAGCTGGAGTATGATATTTCAGAACTCGTGCTGTATCATCATGAAAATTTTGACGGAAGCGGTTATCCGTATGGGCTTAAGGGAGAGGCTATTCCGGTATTGGATCGTATTCTTGCAATTGTGGATTCCTATGACGTAATGATTAATGACCAGCTTTATAAAGGAGCTGTTTCGGAAGAAGCGGCATTGGAAGAATTGAGAAATAATGCAGGGATACAGTTTGACCCTGCATTGGTAAAGAAATTTGAAGAGTGTCTGAAAGAGAGAAAGTAACAGGAGAGGTCTGTAGAAATGGCAACAAATAATACAAAAAAAGCCACAAACGGCAATCGTGGGGCAACAAAAAAAACTACAGAAAAGAAAGCATCCACAAGGAAGGCAGCTGCTAAAAATACGTCAAAGGTAAATGCAGAAGTAAAACAGACGCCGAAGGAGGAACTGGTTCCGGAATTAAGTAATGAATTGGTGCTATTGATTACGCTGGTAGTTTCAGTATTGTTATTTTTAAGTAATTTCAGTCTGAGCGGTAAAGTCGGTGAGGTGATTAATCAGATTACCTTCGGATTATTTGGTGTTCTGGCGTATATTATTCCGTTCTTTTTATTTTTTGGAATTGCATTTTATCTGGCCAATAAAACAGGGAATAGAAGATATGTAATCAAGCTGGTGGCTTCCATCGGCTTATTTGCCATTGTGGCTGCAATCATACAGCTGGTATTTGGTGAGACTACAAATGTAGAATTCTTAGAATACTATAAAATCTGTGCAAAAACAAAATCTGGCGGTGGCTTACTTGGTGGTGCATTTTGTTGGGTGTTGACACCACTGTTTGGCAAGGTGGGTACTTATGTAGTGCTGATTGCACTGGCATTGGTGTGTGTTATGATTCTGACCGGTAAGGCTTTGTTTGCTTTACTGGCAGAATTCAGCGGACAGGAACTGGAAAAACAGAAGGAATTACATAAGCTTCGGGCAGAGGAGCGAAAGGTACAGAGAGAGGAACAGCGGATTCTCAGGGAAGAACAGCTGATGCAGAGAGAAGAGCAGCTACGGGCAAAGCAGGAAGAGTTTGAGCAGAACCGCAGTAAAGCTCAGAGCTTCTTACTTCCAAAAGAAGAACCCAAAGCAGAACAGCCGAAAAAGGAGCTGAAGCGCAATTTTTTTGGAGGTTTTTCTTCTACGGATACGGTAGGAGCAACTGAGGAAATGTTTCAAAAC
>JAFXJR010000110.1 GCA_017532145.1 Lachnospiraceae bacterium
CTTAATTACAAGGGTCGTATTGATTAAAGTAATCAATACGACCGCATATTTTAGGCTTTATGTCAAGTGTTATTTTGATTTAAAAAATTAAGTTACACCTTATATGATTTAATATCTATCAGGGTTATCTAAATGACATTGGGTGTGAAAAGTAACAAACAATTACCAAAACGATAACAACGAATAAATTTCTACTGTACAAATAGTAAGATTTTTAGTACAATAGAAGCATCAAATAAAGAGGGAGAGGTTATCCAACAGATGAAAAGCATTAAAATCCGATTACAGTCTATTCACGCGGTAAAGAATTTCGTCAATATTATGGAGCAGTTTACCGGCTATTTTGATTTGGCTTCAGGCAGGTATCTGGTAGATGCCAAGTCTGTAATGGGAATATTTAGTATGGACTTAACTCAGGTTCTGGAATTAAGGATTTTAGAAACCAGTGCTACAGAGGAAGAAATTATGGCGGCTCTGGATCAGTTTATCGTTAAGGATTAATAGTTTGTACACTTGCTGTGCCGACCATAGGAAAACATAGTGGTAGCATCGTAACTGTGAGGGTATTGAACAGTTATAATATTTCGAAGAATAGTTTGAAATTGTGCAGATATAGTTCATCGGTAGAACGTCGGCTTCCCAAGCCGAAGAGGCGGGTTCGATTCCCGTTATCTGCTTATTAAAAGCCCGGTTTTACCGGGTTTTTAATTTATACGGACAGATATAGGAAAAAACTTTTTACGGTTTCTCAATAAGAAGCCGTATTTTACTACAGGCAAAAAATTTGTTTTGATGGAAAGGAAGAACAGGATGGACAATAGAGAGAGATTAAATAAATATTTAGCAGCTTGTGGAATCTGTTCACGCAGGGAAGCTGACCGATTGATTGAAGAAGGAAGGGTTATGGTGGATGGAATCAAAGCGTCCATGGGGATGCAGGTTGGTGGCTGGGAAGAGATTACTGTCAATGGAAAGGTGGTAGCCGGAAAGGAAAGAAAGGTAGTATTGGCTTACTATAAGCCCGCAGGAGTCATCTGCACAGAGAGGGACAGACATGCCGAAAGAAAGATTAGTGATGAATTAAAGTATTCAGTGCGTCTTACTTATGCCGGACGACTGGATAAGGACTCAGAGGGGCTGTTGATGATGACGAATGACGGAAATCTGATTGATGCCATGATGCGTGGGGCAAATATGCATGAAAAAGAGTATGTGGTAAAACTCAACAAGGAAGTGACCAGGGAATTGGTAGAAGCATTGGCAAAAGGTGTCTATCTGGAGGAACTGGGAATCACCACCAGGCCCTGTCAGGTAAGAAAGACAGGAAAATTTACTCTGCGTATTATTTTAACACAGGGAGTAAATCGACAGATACGACGAATGGTGGAAACCTTTGGCTATCGAGTGAGAGGATTAAAAAGAGAAAGGATTATGAATATTCACTTGGGAAATTTAAGACCGGGAGAATATCAGGTAGTTCATGGAGAGGCATTGTGTCGGCTTTACCAGGCATGTGGAATAGAGGCAGAAGCCAGAGGAAGCAGGCCTAAGAAATAAAAACAGGGGAGGATATATGCAATGAGTCATGTGAGGAAAGAGGAAGAAAAAATAGAGAGACTGAAGGAACTGACACAGCTTTTGGAAAGAGCCTCTAAGGTTTACTATGCAGAGGATAGAGAAATCATCAGTAATCGGGAATACGACAGACTTTATGATGAGCTGTTGGCTTTAGAGGAGGAGACCGGGATTGTCCTGACAGGAAGCCCTACCAGACAGGTAGGATACGCAGCTGTGGAGGAGCTGCCAAAGGAACGCCATGAAAAAGCCATGCTGTCTCTGGATAAGACGAAGGAGAGAGAAGAATTAAAGGATTGGCTGGGAGACAATGAAGGACTTCTTTCCTGGAAGCTGGATGGGCTGACCGTGGTATTGACCTATCGAAACGGTGTACTGGAAAAGGCTGTCACCAGAGGAAACGGAGAAGTAGGAGAGGTGGTAACTAACAATGCAAAAACCTTTCTGAATCTGCCACTGACTATTCCCTATCAGGGAGAGCTGGTACTCAGGGGAGAAGCTGTCATTACCTATTCTGATTTTGAAAAAATTAATGCACAGATTGAAGAGGTAGAGGCCAAATATAAGAATCCCAGAAATCTTTGCAGTGGATCTGTACGTCAGCTAAACAGTGAAATTACAGCGAAAAGAAGGGTTAGATTTTTTGCCTTTTCTCTGGTAAGGGCAGAGGGAGAGGTGTTTGAAAACTCAAGGGAAAAACAGCTTATTTTTTTGAAAATGCAGGGATTTGAAGTGGTAGATTATCAAAGAGTAGGAGGAGATACGCTAATAGATGCCATAGAAAAATTTGCGCAGGATATCAGGGATTTTGATATTCCCTCCGATGGTCTGGTGCTGATTTTTGATGATATAGCCTATGGACAGTTGTTAGGAAGTACTTCCAAATTTCCCAGAGATTCTATTGCTTTTAAATGGCAGGATGAAAGCAAAGAAACCATATTAAAAGAGATTGAGTGGAGTCCCAGTCGTACAGGTTTAATTAATCCGGTAGCCATTTTTGAGCCGGTGGAGCTGGAGGGAACGACTGTCAGTCGGGCTTCTGTTCATAATATCAGTATTTTAAAAGGCTTAAAGCTGGGTATCGGTGACAGGATTACCGTTTACAAGGCTAATATGATTATTCCTCAAATTGCTGAAAATCTAACAGGCAGTGACAGTGTGGAAATTCCGGAGCATTGTCCGGTATGTGGAGGAAAAACTTGCCTGAGTCAGATAAATGAAGTACAGTCTTTGTACTGCACCAATCCGGGCTGTGAGGCAAAAAAAATCAAGGCACTTACACTGTTTGCCAGCAGGGATGCAATGAATATAGAAGGTCTTTCAGAAGCTACTTTAGAAAAGTTTGTTTCTAAAGGCTATATTCGGGAATATGCGGATATTTTCCATTTGGAGCATTTTAAAGAGGAAATTATAGGAATGGAGGGCTTTGGTGAAAAATCCTATCAAAAGCTGTCAGACAGTATTGAAGCAGCCAGAAAAACTACCCTTCCCCGATTGATTTACAGCCTGGGTATTGCTAATATTGGTCTGGCTAATGCAAAGATGATTTGCAGGCAGTATCAGGGAGATTTGGAAAAGATGATGGCAGCGGATATTGAGGAGCTGAGCCAGATTGATGGAGTGGGAGAAGTGATTGCCACTGCCTTTCAGGAATATTTTCAGGATAAGATGAATAAAGAACGTCTGGAAAGGCTGTTGCAGGAGGTAGAATGGGAGAAGGAGCAGCAGGAAGGGAGCAGTCAGCTGTCAGGAATGAGCTTTGTGGTAACAGGAAGCTTAACCCATTATGCCAACCGAAACGTCTTAAAGGAAGAAATTGAAAAAAGAGGGGGTAAGGTAACAGGAAGTGTTACCTCCAAAACCAAGTGCCTGATTAATAATGAAATAGAATCTGCTTCTTCCAAAAATAAGAAGGCTAAGGAATTGCAGGTGCCGATTTTGACAGAGGAGCAGTTTATAGAGCAGTATTTAGGAGGAGACAGCAATGCCGATAAAGACAAGAAATGATTTGCCCGCAAAGGGAATTTTAGAAAATGAAAACATCTTCGTTATGGATGAAAGGAGGGCAATCCATCAGGATATCCGTCCTTTACAGATTTGTATTCTGAATCTGATGCCGGTGAAGCAGGATACGGAGCTGCAGCTTCTGCGAGCTTTGTCTAATACACCACTGCAAGTAGATGTAACCTTTATGAAAATGAACAGCCATCGGTCTTTAAATACACCTATCAATCATCTGAATAAGTTCTATCAGACCTTTGATGAATTAAAAGGAAAACGTTTTGACGGGCTGATGATTACGGGGGCTCCGGTAGAGCAGATTCCTTTTCCCAGGTAGATTATTGGGAGGAATTATGCGAGATTATGGAGTGGTCAAAAAAGAGCGTTACCTCTACCCTGCATATTTGCTGGGGGGCTCAGGCAGGTCTTTACTACCATTTTGGTTTGGATAAGGAGCTGCTTCCTCAAAAGCTTTTTGGTGTGTTTGAGCATCGGGTGATGAACCGTAAGATTCCTCTGGTGAGAGGGTTTGACGACTATTTCCTGATTCCCCACAGCCGCCATACTACAGTATCTACGGAAGCTATTCATGCTTGCAGCCAACTGACAGTGCTGGCAGAGTCAGAGGAAGCTGGTGTATTACTTTGTATGGCGGGAGACGGCAGACAGATTTTTATTATGGGACATCCGGAGTATGATAGGATGACTCTGCATAATGAGTATATGCGGGATAGGGAAAAGGGACTGGAGATAGAGGTGCCGAAAAATTATTATCCCCAGGATAATCCTCAGGAGCGACCACGGCTACAGTGGCGTTCCCATAGTAATAATCTGTATACAAACTGGCTGAATTATTATGTGTATCAGGTGACTACTTATGAATTATAGATAGATTTGGAATAAGATGTGTTTTATGTTGGTAACCACTTTGTGGTGATAAAACGGTTGGGTACGAGACGATAAATAAAATGGAAGAAATAATTGCTCAAATGAAGAGGTTATCTTTGTCTATTACAGAAGAAACTTATTATGCCGGGGTACAGAATGGATACGAATTATTGATAGAATTACATGATTTAGGTGCAGAAAAGGAAAGTATATATTAGGTGTTGCTTGAATACCATACTTGTTTGGAAGATAGCCTTTCTCGTGATTACATTGCCGATATCTTGGACTATATCGTTGGTTGGTGTTCTCCGCAATATTGGATATGGAATTAGGATTTTGGGAGGAGAAACCATGTATTGCAAAATATATATTCATAGTGAATCGAAAGAGAGGGTACTTTCCTGTCTTGAGGATGAATTTGGAGTATATATTCAAAGCTTAAATGACTATTATTTTGAACAGTTTGAAATACATTTGTACAAAAATAAAGAGGAAAATATCAATCGTATTCATCTGTATCCTGATGGATTTCTCTATTACGAATTAATTGCGGATGTGGAAATCAGAGAAAGGCATATTGAGATTACCAATCAAATACTACGATGCTTATGGAAAAATAATCTGCCATCAGTGGCTGCATGTGATTATGAGAAGGAGTTGATGGAATATGGTATGAAATGATAAATAGTTCGAGATAAGGCGTTTATGGAAAAATATACTATAAATAGTAGAGCTTAGATAGAAATTGTAGTAAAATACAGTCATTAAGAAACAGGCAGATGGGAAAATAGCAGGTATAATAAAGCTACAAATGAAAGGGAAATGAGGTTTGAGGGAAGAAGAAGGTTTCTTAAGAATATAGCTATAATTAAGCAAATTTGAAAATGCATAAAACTACACCGCTAATTTCATGAATGCCTCAAAATCATTGCTTACTTTTGTACATTGAAACAGATATCGGTATTTCTCTTCCTGAATCATGTTACAGATTTCATGGTATCCGCTTTCAAAAGAACAGGGTTTTCTAGTTCTCCTGACGCAGATATAGTGCGCCAGCGACATGAGCAGCCAGTATCTCTAAATTCCTTTTGCAGAACGTATCTGGTAACTGTCCAGTGCCAGTTTATCCTTGCCTTACCTGAAAAATACTTCAACCAGCCATCTGCATACATAGTACGAAAGAATTTCATTTGTTGTCAGGGATACATCCGTCCGGAGAAAAGCCCGTAATGCTTTCGGATTTCCCCATGCTTTTTCGGGATAGCTTAAGAAAACCACAGCATGTTCAATACCGTTAAGTTTTCCTTCATACCAGTACACATAGTACTTCTGTTTTTTCACTGTCACCCAGCGAAAACCGGAACGTGATACCGATAAAAGTGCGGCAAACTCACAGAGTTTTTTCTGATTCCGAATGGGAAAAGCAGGCGGTTTGTTTTTAAGGCACCAATGGGATGAAATCCTTTTGCAGCAAAAGCATGGATGATTTTTTCAGAAACATACCAGCAGTCACAAAGGAAATAGGACATGATCGGGGGAACCGGCAGTTCCTCCGCAATGTTCTGCACAAAAGTATAATTCAGCACAATGCCGTTACAGGAAAGCAGGGCAGCAACTGCCTGGTGTCCGTCATCCTGTTTTCCTTTTAAATAGGACTGGTGAAAATACGCATCTTCGATTGAATGCAAATTCTGTGACGAAGGCTTTGTTTGGGAAGTGATGGTATCATCCACCATGCCGAAAACAGGTTTTCCGAACGTAGTGCTTCTGAATAAATCATCTCAATGATACAGGATTTTAAGCTATCTTCCAGCAGTGTGTTATCCCATTTTCCGGAGTGAAGAAAATGAGTAACCGTAGTTCGGTGACAGGCACTGTTTTTGGAAAAGTCCGTAGTTTTTCCATGATATCCTGAGACGAAAATACTAATCAGAATGTCTATGAAATGGCTGATCATGCAGTTTGAATAACATTTGCATAAGTTTAATTGTTTTAACTGCTTGTATATGAATGAAGAATGGTGTATAGTATTTGCGGGAGACACCTTCTTTCGCAATTCCTAAATCTATTCCTAGTCCATCATTAGATGGGAGAGTAGTAAAATCTTTATATTCGATACCTCCCCCATTTTATCACCTCAATTGCTGTATTTTTAGTAAAAGATACAATATCATTGAAATTATTTTAATGTAGTAATTTCGGCTTCTAGTTCTTTCAGTTCATCTATAGATAAAGAGGGTATACACTCCGCGATATCTTCCAAAGACATTTTTCCTTTTTTAATTAATTGTATTGCTGTTTTTCTTACTGTATCATCTTTGATCTCTTTTGCATAAGCCTTCAAAATCTGCTCATCATCAAATAACGTCATCATTATATCCACAACCTCCTGTTCCTTACGCTCCAGATACTCTTTCAGTACATTTCTGTTTTTACAGATACGGATGGTCTCTATAACTGCCTGTTTCGTTGCTCCATACTGTATTCTCTGTTCATTATATACTTTGGAGAAGATAATATACTGTCCCACAATAGTACTTTCATTCTCCTGATACAAAACCTTTACTTCTGCATTCACAGAAATTTTTTCTCCCCCGAAAAATTCTTCTGACAAAGATATGGTATCGGGTATTTTCTTCCTGTCTCCGGTGTAGATCATATATAGCTCTGGTTTTGGCATATTCACTTTTTTGCTTCCATATAAATTTTGATTGGTACGTTTGAAATACTCATGGTAGGTTTGCACTAAATACAGCAAGGCACGAATGATAATATTCAACGTCCAGGTAGACTGACTTTCTACCAAGACCATTAAACGGTTGCCCACAGAAAAGCCTAAATCATTATAATCCCCATCAATTAATACACGCTTAATCGTAATATCTGCAATTTCATCTTCCGTCACGGTGTTATCTTCAGGATGTAATGCCTGATATAATTGAAGCAGATATTTTTTGTCTTGAAATAAATTAGTGAATACACTGTCTTTTATTTTACGCTTTGGTATGCTTTCCTCCATTTTATTACCTCAATTGCTGTGTTTTCAGTAAAAGCTATAATATCATTTCTTGCCATATTTTAATTATACAGAAAAATCCTTATGTTTACAATAGCATTAGTACCTTCATCAGTGCAGATAAAATTTCCTTGTTGCAAGTGATTGCTTTTTCCAAGGCGACTTTCATGTGGCTTCATTTCGGGGAAGATAGTCTGTAAAATATTCATGTGTTTGTTGTAGATTAGCTATTTGGTAACATTGATAAAATCGTTAAACAGTGATATGCTAATAATAGCTAAACTAAGCTTGTAACTGCCCAATCGTTGTAACGGATTTCTCCTCCGACCTTTCAATCCCGATAGGTATGGCTACCTAAAGTGGCGTTACATCATCGGGTGGTTGACGACATCCTTTACAGCAAAGATTTACTCTGCTGTAACTGTATTCGGGACTAAACTTCCCATGCAATACAGTATATGTTTTTTATTATGTTTAAGATTTTATATTACATACGATTGGATGTAAAAACCTCATAGCTTAGCTTTTCAATGTACATAAGAGTGCCTTCATAACGATAGTTCCCAACGGTTTTCTCTTTGCCTCAGTATAGTATAGGAACATCTTTAAAACAACCACGAATTGACAAGGCTTCTCCCACCGCCCAAGGGTAGTCGTTTCCGCCTACACTAAACGAAAGGATTTGATTGATGAAACGAAAATATAGCCAAGAAGAAGTTAACGAAAAAATGATAGGCAAAATATATATTAATAAAGACGACACTAATATTTTTGTAAGAGGAAAAGGTATAGGTTCTTGGACAATGAATTATGGTAATAAATGGGCATGGGTAATTACATTTGCAGAACTAATAGTTGTTTTTGTATTTTTATACTTAATTGGAATATATAAATAAATTCCAATTTGACACTCCCCATAGCTAAAGCAAGGGGGTTTACGACACATTAGATAATTTTTGTGGTTGCAGTGGGCAGTGTTGCATGGGAAGAATATATCCCAAATCGAAAAAACAGAGTAAAGACAAATGGATAAACCATGATTTAGAAGGAAAGGGTGTATATATCTATGATGGCAGAAAATATACTTGGCTTTATTATCTACCTGCTGGTAGCCCTATTGATGATGGGGATAGGTATTTCCCAATTAAGGAGTAAAAATCCGGTTGGATTTTATTCAGGAGAAAAGCCACCTGCACCGGAGGAACTTAAGGATGTAGCAGCCTGGAACAAAAAGCATGGAATGATGTGGCTGCTGTATGGACTGATTATTCTTCTTTCCTATGGAATAGGGAGGGCAGTAGGCGACAGTATCTGGTGTATCTTTCCTATGTGTGGAGGTGTTATTCTTCCGGTGGTGGTGATGATTTGGTACCATCATAGATTAATAAGACGATACAAAAGGAAATCGTTTTCCCAAAAAGAAGGGTAATGAAGCAATGAAGCAGGAAAAAGGCAAGAATAAATCCTATAAGGAACGTAATGAAATGCGATTATCATAAATTTCCTACTATTCAGATAAAATATATGCGGATAAGGTTGCGTGGTAAGCTGGAACAATCAGAATTGATACCTGCCAATGGGAAAGATTGGAATACATATATAGACAGTATTGACCACCTGATACCCGAAAAGGCTTCTTGTGTATGTTATTACCTGATAGTGGATGGTGGCTGGGTATATCAAGGTAGTATCAAAGAGATAAAAAAGATATTGTATGAATATCCGCAGTGGATGGAGGATTTTTATCTGTTTCCCATGGATTATCGCTGGCTGCTAATTCATTGTGAGGACGGAGCATGTATGTGCAGAGTGTGGAAGTCCACAGACTCTCCTTCAACTCTTGCAGACGATAAGAGCAGTTCTCCAAAGATAAGATAAGGAAGAGAGGAAAATGATGAATGGAAGAAAACAACAGTATCTCCCAATAACAGCTGAACAGTTGATAGAAGAACAGATAGGGCAGGATGATAGATATCGGTTTTACCGTCCGCTTATCCCCCTTCAGATTTTTCATTGCCTGATTCCGGTAGAAGACATGGAGAACTGCACCATCGGTATTTCTGTAAACTATGAGTTGCCGCAGATGCTTTCGGTTATCAATAATTATCTGGAGTGGATAACAACTTGCGAGAAGCAGCTGGTTTCCTATGTTCAGGAACGATTAAAGGAGGAACTTACCAAGGACTGGTTTCAGAGGATAGAGGTATGGAGTGCTTCCTTTATTTTTAACACCTTGGATGACTATGGTGCAACGATAGCATTTAGTGAAAGTATTTTTGAGGATCATATTCTGGAGATAGATTTTGAAAAGGACAGGATTGTGGCTGACAGATTGAATGGTTGAAAAGATAGCAGGATAAAAAAGACAACGTGGAGGAAAGCTTTATGGCTGATATGTTCGATTATCTTCAATGGAGGGGAGATATTCTATTTTCTCAAATATCCTTAAATCCGGTGGATGCCCTGATTTTTTCCACTCTCTCTTATGTACAGCTGGATGGTATTGCGCCAGAGGTCATAGAGAAACGAATAACGTTGGAAGAGGCAGTAAAAGTTTTTCTCAAAAAGCCTGAGCCTGAGACCAGGGTTCGGGTAAGGCAGGATATTGAACTTTTACAGGCGGTAGCACAGTCTCACCGATTTAGAAATATTCAGCTTTGTTTTTATCGAAGTATTCTGGTGGCAGAGGAGGAGACTCAGTTTGCTGCTTTGACCTATCTGCTGGAGGATGGAACGGCAGTTCTGGTTTTTCGGGGAACAGATCGAACTCTGATAGGATGGAAAGAAGATTTTAATATGAGTTTTTATGAAAGTGTTCCGGCACAGAGGGAAGCACTAAGGTATGTGGAGGAGTTTGCAAAAGCCAGTAACCAGCCATTGTATATTACAGGGCATTCCAAGGGAGGAAACCTGGCTGTATATGCAGCGGCAAAAAGTGGGGAAAGGATACAGAAAAGGATTTTGGCTGTATATAATCAGGATGGTCCCGGTTTTACTGAACATATGTTGGAAATCCGGGATATCAGGCAATAGTACCTAAGATTCATACCTATATTCCTCAGTCTTCTGTGGTGGGAATGCTTTTAGAGCATGAGGAATCCTATACGGTGATTAAAAGCAGTCAGATTGGTGTTATGCAGCACAATCCATATTCCTGGGAGATACTGGGGACAGATTTCATTCATATAGAGGAAGTATCTGAGGAATCCCGGCGACTTGACAAGGCACTAAAAAGTTGGTTGTCTGGAATGAGTCTGGAGGAAAGAAGTGATTTAACCGATACTATTTATGAACTGTTCACTTCTGTAGGAGTCAGCCAGACGATAGATTTGGTGCAGCCCAAAAATGTCCGCAGCTATGTAAAAGCATTGGCCAATGACGAAAAAAAGCGTCAGTTGATTGCGGGAAAGATGGTGACTTTGCTCCGAGCGATGAAGGATGCACAGCATGATAAAGAATAAGGGGAGAGCAGATTAGGAAAAAGTAAAAGGAATAGAGGCAGGCAAGATGATGGCAGGCAAAAGCAAGGGGATAACAGAGACAGAAAAGATGATAACAGGGATAAGTAAGGCAGCAAATCGGAGGAAGATATCGTCTCTAAGGCGTATTTATCTGATACGTCTACTGGGACGCTGCTGCCTCTTTCTTTTTTGTGTATTTTTATATAGATATCATCCGGAGGAGTTGGTTATCTTACAGGAAAAACAATTCTTTCAACGATTTTCCATTCTGCATCTTATCTGGGGTATTTGGGTAATCGATATGGTTCATCAGATAATACCGGCAGGAAAGCAGCTTTCTCTGGGCTCTCAAAAGCTGTTTGGACAATATTTTAAGTCTACAGAAAAAAAGTGGGATAGTCAGCAGCTTAGACAATATATAAAAGAAGCTACTAAATTGGCCTACAGGGTATTTGTGATTTGGGCAGTACTGATTGTAGTTATTGGTATACTCTATGATAGAAAAATATTGGATGATTCTTTATTGTTTATGATTAGCGTGGCTTTCTATGTTTGTGACCTGATTTGTGTGTTGATTTGGTGTCCTTTTCGTCTGATCATGAAAAACCGCTGCTGTACCACCTGCCGAATCTTTAATTGGGATCATTTAATGATGTTTACACCTATGTTGTTTGTTAAGGGCTTTTACTCTTACAGTCTGCTGTTTTTTGCTTTTGCAGTTTGGATAATATGGGAGCTGGCTGTTATTCGGTATCCGGAGCGGTTTTGGGAGCATTCCAACGAAGCTTTGAAATGTTCCCGATGTACAGATAAGGTCTGTACTCAATATTGTCAGAAACCCAGATAAAAGAAGATATCGGTTTTACCAGATAGGAGGAATGTGATGTTTGTTCGGGCACGGGATAAAGAAAGTGGAACATATTATAAATCTATGGTCTATGGATTAATCAATACGGGGTATTATGAGCAGGCGATTTTGTTTCACCCTAACCGCAATACTTTTGAACTAATAGACTATTTTGATAAGGGAACAGTTAATGGAGAACAACAGAATTTCCTTCCTGTTCCACTCTACGAATGGATTAACCAGGAAAGAGTTAACTGGGTTACTTATAAAGAAACTGATTTATATCCCTTAAAGCAGTATAGCAGAGAGTATGCTTTTGAAGTTGGGATAACCTTATATCAGGGCTATCAGGAGATAGTTGAAAATTTTGAATTGATGTGGAAGCTGCTCTGCAAAAAGAGGGTTTCTTTCCAGGAAGCAGGAATCTGTTTAAGGACGAATGAAGATGCTGGTGAGTGGACCTATATCAGAACCCAGAATGATGCCGATGAGTTGATGAAGTTATTTGCGGGCTTTCATGATGCCACTTTGGGTAAGCTGGTTTATGAAGAAGACTATGAGAAAAAGCAGTTAAATGTAATTTTTGACAACTCGGGCTGGTATGGTGTTATCGAACTTTGTTTTGAAGGACTGATTAGGATGAATTTAGTTGGTTTCCCCGAAAATTGCAGTCGGGAAATCTATGAAGCAGTTTTACTTATTCAAGATGAAAGTGTCTTTTGGGCAGACAGTTTTTTAGAGAAAGAATCTATGGATTATCAGGGAACCTGGATAAAAGCATTAAATGTAAAATGGAAAAAGAAGAAGTAACAGAGGAGGTTATTCCCCATGAGGAAGGTAGATATTGATGAACTGACGTTTGCAAATAAAAACTTTTGGCATAGTTTTTTTCTGAGCAGTTACCCTAATGCCTATAATGAACAAGAGGATAACCATCTGTTAGATTTAGCAGAGGAGATAGCTATTGAGGAGGATTTAGAATACTGGAATCAATTGACTGGCTGGTATGGGGGAATGTTAGATGAAAGGGATGGATATATAGATAAGCCTTCCTATCTGGAGATTGATATGGGGGCAAATAACGATTTACGGATAGAATTTCATCCCGGAGACATCCTCTATTTTATCAATGGAGAAGAAATCGGGAATACGGGGCCGCATTGGAAGCTGAATGTCTTACCTTTTGATAAGATAAAGTCAGTACTTGAAACAGAAAAGGGAGAGATTTTATTCTGGCTATTGCTTCCCCTGGCGAAAATAGAAGAGGAAGAAATGGAGAATACCTGCCATTTTCTTACCATTAAAATAAAAGAAATATTTGAGGAAGAGATGGGGGAGATGATAGTCAGACTAATCATTTATCAGTTTTTGGAATAGAATCCGGGAATCAGTGAAAAAGAGTAATGGAAAAGGTAGTTACTTTTCACCCCCATGCTACCCACTCTACTGTATGGTATGGCGAGAATGCATAAATTCAGCTCATACATCGTTTGTCTCACCACAGGTGACTTGATATACAGTCGATATCCGTTACCCTTTACAGGTCAGCTGGCTGACGTGTAAAGGGCAACAAAAGGTAATCTGAGAACAGAAGCAGTTAATGCGGATAATTGACAGTCGATACAATCCATAGTAGAATAACCAAAAGTGAAGGTGATACACCACAAGGATACGTTAGAAAAAGGATACACCAGAATGGACAACAATATTTTATCAGGAATGAATGAAAGATATATAAATTTAAGTCAGGAACACAAAAGAATTGTTGACTATATTGCTACCCACTATGAGCAGGCTATGCTGATTACACCTGCACAGTTGGGGGAAATAATAGGAGTCAGTGAGACTATTGTGGTTCATTTTGCTTCCGGTATCAGCTACGGAGGGTATCCGAAATTTCTGACAGATTGGGCAAAAAGCAAATTGAATACCATGCAGAAAACCAGCATAAACTATGGGAAAAGTGGTCGGTCGGATCTTTTGGCTTCTGTATTAGCATTGGATATGGAAAGGCTGCAGGATACGATGGAGCATCTGGATAGAAAATCGTTTGAAATGGCAGTAGATGTGCTTTTGGCAGCAGAGACAGTCTATGTGGTTGGTCTGCGTAGCTGTGGTTTGCTGGCAGAATTTTTACATTTTTATCTGAATATGGTAAGACGAAATATTATTCTGGTGAGAACCACCAGTGCCAGTGAGCTGTTTGAACAGATGATTCATATTAACGAAAAGGATGTGCTGGTAGGAATCAGTTTTCCCCGCTATTCTATGAGAACCTTAAAAGCGATGGAGTTTGCCAACGACAGAAATGCTAAGGTGATAGCCATTACAGACAGTGTGCATTCTCCCATGAATCTCTATTCCTCCTGTAATCTGTGTGTAAGAACTCACAAGGTATCTATTATTAACTCTCTGGTGGCACCTTTAAGTCTGATTAATGCACTGGTGGTTGCTATCTGTCAAAAACAGCCATTGGAGGTTAAGACCAGTATGGAACGGCTGGAGGAAGTATGGGAGAGTTATCAGGTGTATCTCAATGATGAAATAGATATTATGGATGAAGAGCCTTCCGCTCTGGCTTCCGATACAAGGAAAATTTAATGTAAAAAACGTTTGTTCATCAAGACAGGTTTCCCCCTGTAACAAACAAAAGGAATTGATAGATGAAAAGAGTCATAGTAATTGGCGGCGGAGCAGCAGGGATGATGGCTGCGGTGGCAGCAGCAAGACAGGGAGTTGAAGTACTTCTTTTGGAAAAAAATGAAAAATTGGGAAAAAAGCTTTTTATTACAGGCAAAGGTCGATGTAATGTGACTAATGCCTGTGAACTGGAGGATTTATTTGGAAATATTGTAACCAATAGAAAGTTTTTATACAGTGCTTTTTATGGTTTTGATAATCAGGCTGTTATGGCATTTTTTGAAGAAGCAGGTTGTCCGTTAAAGATAGAACGGGGAGAGCGGGTATTTCCGGTTTCAGACCATTCCTCTGATGTGATTGCTGCCCTAATGAGGCAGATGAAAAAAGGAGGTGTGAGGCTTCGATTGGATACCAGAGTAAAAGAATTGGTCTGCCATCAGGACAGGGTAACTGGTGTATTGTTGGCAGATGGCAAATTAGAGGAGGCAGATGCAGTAATTTTGGCATCAGGAGGTCTCTCTTATCCCTTAACCGGGTCTGACGGAGACGGTTATCGGATGGCAGTAAAAGTGGGACATACTCTGAAAGATATGCTCCCTGCTTTGGTGCCTTTGGCAGTAGAAGGAGACTGGTGTAAAAGACTGCAGGGACTGGCACTTAAACATGTATCAGTGACACTGGTACAGGGGGGAAAAAAGCCATTTTACCAAGGGTTTGGAGAGATGCTGTTTACCCATTTCGGTGTCAGTGGACCACTGATTTTAAGTGCCAGCAGCTATTATACAGCCCAAAAGGAGCGGGAGGATATTGTGCTTCATCTGGATTTAAAGCCTGCACTGACAGTACAGCAGCTGGATAAGCGATTGTTAAGAGATTTTGAAGAAAATAAGAATAAGCAGTTTAAAAATGTGCTGGGAGGATTGTTTCCTGCTAAGCTGATTCCCGTAATGATTGAAAAATCTGGGATTGATGCGGAAAAGAAGGTACATGAGATTACCAAAGAAGAACGGACGGCATTTGTGCAGTTAATCAAGGATCTGCAGTTGAATATTACAGGAACCAGAAGCTATAGTGAGGCTGTCATTACCAAGGGAGGTATTACCACAAAAGAGGTAAACCCTTCTACGATGGAATCAAAAAAAGTAGGCGGACTCTATTTTGCCGGTGAAATTCTGGATTTGGATGCATTGACAGGAGGCTTTAATCTTCAGATTGCATGGTCTACAGGGTGGCTGGCCGGACAGAGTGCTGCAGAAAAACTTGCATCAGAAAATGTGGAAGCAAAAAATTCTGCAACATAAAAGGTTGAAGGGAAAATTCAGCCCTATAAGCTGTTGCAACAAAATGTTTGGTCAAGAGGTTTACTGCATGAGAAAGGAGCAGAAAGAATATGAGTTACCGTATTGCCATAGATGGACCTGCGGGAGCAGGAAAAAGTACAATAGCAAAAAAAATTGCAAAGGAAAAGGGATTTATTTATGTGGATACCGGAGCCATGTACCGGGCTATGGCACTTTATCTTTTAAGAAGTGGTGTAGAGCCGGCTGATGGGGATGAGATTGCTGAAAAATGTAAAGAAGCAGACATTACTATCCGATATGAAAAAGGAGGACAGGTAGTTTTTTTAAATGGTGAAGATGTAAATGGCTTAATCCGTACAGAGGAGGTTGGCAATATGGCTTCTGCAAGCAGTGCCATTCCCCAGGTACGTCAGAAGCTGGTAGAACTGCAGCAGCGTCTGGCCAATAGTACGGATGTAGTAATGGATGGTAGGGATATTGGAACCTGTGTTCTCCCTGATGCTGATGTGAAAGTTTATCTTACGGCTGACAGCAGAGTGAGAGCAAAACGTAGATATGAAGAATTGGTAGCCAGGGGAGAAAGTTGTAATCTGGACAGGATAGAACAGGATATTATTGAAAGAGACAAACGGGATATGACCAGAGAAATATCACCTCTCAGACAGGCAGCAGATGCTGTGCTGATTGATTCCTCGCATATGGATATTGATGAAGTAGTGCAGGCAGTGATTGCTTTAACAGAGCAGTAATTTGCCGGTTTATGCCTTTAAATGGAAAGGAGGAAATCAGAAAATGGAAGTGATATTAGCAAAAAGTGCCGGATTTTGTTTTGGGGTGGAAAAGGCAGTGGAGACAGTCTATGACCAGCTGGCACAGGAAAAGCAGATTTATACCTTTGGTCCCATCATCCACAATGAAGAAGTAGTCAGAGATTTGGAATTGCGGGGAGTAAAGGTGGTGGAAGACATAGAAGACCTGAAGAAGATAGGCTCTGGAACGGTGATTATACGTTCTCATGGTGTATCCAGACAAGTGGTTGAGTTAATCCGGCGGCAGGGTTTGGAGTGTGTGGATGCCACCTGTCCTTTTGTCAAGCGTATCCATAAAATTGTGGAAAAAGAAAGCAGTTTGGGCAAGCAGATTATTATTGTAGGAAATCCTGGGCATCCTGAAGTAGAGGGGATTCAGGGGTGGGTCTGTGGTACCGAAGCTGTGGTGGTAGAGTCGGAAGAGGAAGCAGAAAAGCTTGTCTTTAAAGAGGCAGAAATCTGTATTGTGGCTCAGACGACATTTAACTACAAGAAATTTAAAGATATAGTTGAAATTTTTCTGAAAAAAGGTTACAATAATATCAGTGTTTTAAACACTATATGTAATGCGACAGAAGAAAGGCAGACTGAGGCACGGCAGATTGCGTCTCAGGTTGCCAGCATGATAGTAATAGGGGGGACTCACAGCTCCAATACAAGGAAGCTTTATGAAATCTGTAAGGAGGAATGTGAGAATACTCATTTTATACAGACACTGGATGACTTGCGTTTAGAACTACCTAAAGCTGCTTCACCGGTCGGTATTACTGCCGGGGCATCGACCCCAAACAATATTATTGAGGAGGTTCAAAATTATGTCAGAATTAACTTTTGAACAAATGTTAGATGAATCATTTAAGACAATACATGCGGGAGAGGTAGTTGAAGGTACAGTCATCGATGTGAAGCCTGAAGAGCTGATTCTCAACATTGGCTATAAATCCGATGGTATCCTGACCAGAAACGAATATACCAATGAACCGAATGTAGACCTGACAAAGGTAGCCAAGCCAGGCGACACAATGGAAGTAAAGGTACTGAAAGTAAACGATGGGGAAGGACAGGTGCTTCTTACCTATAAGAGACTGGCAGCAGACAGAGGAAACAAAAAGATTGAAGAAGCTTATAACAACAAAGAGGTACTCACAGCCAAGGTGGCTCAGGTTCTGGATGGTGGATTGAGTGTAGTGGTAGAGGAAGTAAGAATTTTCATTCCTGCCAGTCTGGTATCAGACGTTTATGAAAAGGATTTATCCAAGTATGCGGGACAGGAAGTACAATTTGTGATTAGCGAATATAATCCTAAAAGAAGGAGATATATTGGTGACCGCAAGCAGCTGATTATGGCAGAAAAGGCAGAACTTCAAAGAAAGCTGTTTGAATCTATCAACGTAGGAGACGTGGTAGAAGGTGTGGTAAAAAATGTAACCGATTTTGGTGCATTTATCGATTTGGGAGGAGCGGATGGTCTGCTGCATATTTCAGAGATGTCTTGGGGCAGAGTAGAAAATCCGAAGAAGGTATTTAAGGTAGGTGAGCAGTTAAAGGTGCTGATTAAAGAAATCAGCGGTACAAAGATTGCACTCAGCCTTAAGTTTGAGGATGCGGACCCATGGAAGGATGCAGCAGAGAAATATGCAGTAGGTAATGTGGTAACAGGAAAGGTGGCAAGGATGACAGACTTTGGTGCATTTATTGAACTGGAACCTGGTGTGGATGCCCTTCTTCATGTTTCTCAGATTTCCAAAGAGCATATTGAGAAGCCTTCCGATGTATTAAAGGCAGGAGATGAGATTACTGCAAAGGTAGTAGATTTTAATAATGATGATAAGAAAATCAGTTTAAGTGTAAAGGCTATGTTTGCACCGGAACCAAAAGAAGAAGCAGTTGCAGAAGCTGATTCTGATGTAGTTTCTGTAGATATTGATGCAGTAATTGCCAATGAACAGGAAGAAGCTGCAGAAGAATAGATGGGGAAAGTGATTCCTGCATATGCCAAATAAAAATGATGGTAGGTAGTGCCTATGGCTTATGATTATGAATGGTTCAAAACGGCAATATATAATCTTACTAAGATAGATTTAAATGCTTATAAAGAGAAGCAAATGAAGCGTCGTATTGATACGCTGATAGCCAAAAATGGTATTGTAGGATACGATAAGTATGTAGCTTTTATTAAGGAAAACGGAAAGAAGTTTGAAGAATTTGTCAATTATTTGACGATTAATGTATCAGAATTTTACCGAAATCCGGAGCAGTGGAGGGTATTGGAGAAAGATATTATTCCTGAATTAATCCGAAAATTTGGCAAGAAATTAAAGATATGGAGTGCTGCCTGTTCTACAGGAGATGAGCCCTATTCACTGGTTATGGCGCTATCCAGACATATTCCCTTAGACCAGATTAAGGTTTATGCTACAGATTTGGATAAGCAGGTAATCGAAAAGGCAAAACTGGGGTTGTATAATGAAAAGAGTATTGCTAATGTACCAGATGATTTGAAGAAGAAATTTTTTAAAAAAATAGGACTGTCTTATCAGATTTCTGATGAGATTAAAAAAAGGGTTGAATTTTCTCAGCACAATCTTTTGAAGGATAGCTATCAAAATGGATGGCATATGATAGTTTGTCGTAATGTACTAATTTACTTTACAGAAAGTGCAAAGGATGAAGTATTTGTTAAGTTCCAAAAATGTTTGGCATCCAAAGGTGTATTGTTTATCGGTAGTACAGAACAGATTATCAATTATAAGGACATGGGGTATGAAAGAAAAAATTCATTTTTTTATGAAAAACCCTAAGAGTAAAATTGAAAGTCTGCTTTATCAACGAAGAGGGATAAAGCAGACTTTTTTGTGAACTCCGACTTCTGTAAGTCGGGGAAGTTCCTTGTTGTATCGTAACTATTCAGCAGGTCTGCACACTTATTGTGCTAACCGCAGGAAAATGTAGTGATAACAAGCAAAAATTCTATCATCGTAGGCGATTTTCATGGATTTTTTCCTGGTAACTTTGAGGATACTAAACAGTTATGTTGCAGCATCATTTGTAAAACATGGGAGGCATAGTGAGAAAATAATTGCCTGTCTTTTTTTATATCTTCTGTTAATTCAAAAAATAGTTCCTTACTATGATATTCTCTCTTAAAAAATGGCTCAAAAACTACTTCCCACTGGGGCAGATAGGTAGAAAACTTTTTAGTATAGCAGGTAGCTGCCATAGCTTGAGTACGGTGTGATTTATCTACAAAGGAGGCTACAGATTTATGAATAGCAGTATCCTCCTCAGGCAGATAATAATAGCTTTTATAGTTGGAATAAAAGTATTTCATTTCTTCTTCAACCATAGGTACTCTTAAGCTCCCTTCTTCTTCCTGAGCCTGAAAATAACAGTTGTTGGAGGAAAGGGAAAAGGGATGAGGAAGGGGAGTGGGCAGAGTAAGCTTCATCACCAGTTCTTGCTTCTGTTGTCCATCCAGATCATAATAATAGTTAGCCTGAACCTTCTGAGCAGATAGTCCATCAATAAAAAGGTCATGGTAGGCTAAAATAGGTAAAATCTGCAGCATACCTGCTATATCTTCCGCATTGTGAAGGGTAAGAGCTTGGAGAGCAAAATCGGTAGGATTTTTTACATAATCATGGTAGACACTAATAAGCTCACCGCCACTAAAGCGATCTTCCCGTTGGATGCCCAGAAATTGTTCGATTGTTTTCAGTTTGCAGTTATCTAATGGTAAAAGCGACTTATAGGGAGACACTCTCCGATAGATATCAATACCTTCAAAGCGATAGAAGGTATAAGGTAAATCATACTGTTTACATTTTTGCACCAGATAGGGAAGGTCAAAATTATTGCCATTAAAATGTATCAGATGGGTGTAATTCATAGCAAACTGAAAAAAAGCAGATAAAATCTTCCGTTCCTCACGGTAATCATTGGCAAACCACTGCTTCACAAACCATTGTCCCTTTTCACAATAGGCTGTCCCAATTAGGTAGAGATAAGAGCTTTTTGCGGTAAAGCCTGTCGTTTCAATATCCAGAAAAAGAATTTTGTCCGGGTGTGTTATTTTTTCTAGAGGATAGGTATTGGGTGGAGAAGGTATTGTTTGACGTAAGGTTCTCACAATCTGTATGATCCTTTCGTAACTGTTCAGTATTACTTTCTAAATAGTTACATCCTTTCTATAGTTATCGTTTCCTGACACTCTCCATATTAAGATCAGGGGATTCTTGCTTCTGCACTTACAAAATATTTAGTCGAGTCAAAGAAGTCTCCCACTTCAAGTACGCTAAGTACTAAGCAGTGAATACTACTTCGCAGTGAAAGGGGACTTACTTGCGAATACCCACTTTGACTGAAAAAATTTTACCACAAGGGATAAAAATTGTCCATCTTCAATTACCTGCGAATATCTACCTTGATGAAGTTTGGTTACTTCTGTTGCAGGGCGTGGAAAGAACATGTAAATTCAGCTAATGCATCGCCTGCTTCGCCGTAGGCGACTTTATATGCAGGAGATGTCCGTTACCATTTACAGGTCAGCTGGCTGATGTGTGAATGGTAACAAATTTTGCGACATATTAGATAATTATAATATATTTTGCAACATTTCAGTGGTATTTTTTGTTGGAAAATAGTATATTTATATTATAACTTATTTCAAGTAGTGAAGCAGATGGTGAATATCCGCTTTAACCGAATTAAGGAAGTCCACTTCAAGTACGCTGAGTGCAAGGCAGAGTGCAAGGCATATTCTATGCAAACACAATAGGTGATAAGTGGTTATTAATTTTAAAAGAAAGAAGGATGGTACATGGCAAGATTAACATTTTTCGGTGGTATACATCCCTTTGATGGAAAAGAGATGTCGAAGGACAAGCCGATTAAGGCGGTGCTACCAAAGGGAGATTTGGTTTATCCATTATCTCAGCATATTGGTGTTCCGGCAGTACCTATAGTAAAAAAGGGAGACTATGTGCTGACAGGACAGAAAATTGCAGAGGCAGGAGGATTTGTATCTGCCCCAATCCATGCAACGGTTTCCGGTACAGTAAAAGTGATTGAACCCCGGAGAGTAGTAACAGGAGACCAGGTGATGAGTATCGTGGTGGAAAA
This sequence comes from Lachnospiraceae bacterium, assembly GCA_017532145.1. Classification (GTDB taxonomy): domain Bacteria; phylum Bacillota; class Clostridia; order Lachnospirales; family Lachnospiraceae; genus Kineothrix. The sequence continues at coordinate 21,660 of JAFXJR010000110.1, forward strand.
CGACGGAAAATATGATGAGGTTACTTATTCTTCAGTGGAGTCCTATGAGCAACTCTCCAGGGAGGAGACGATTGAAAGGATAAAGGAAGCCGGAGTGGTAGGTATGGGAGGTGCAGGCTTCCCTACTTTTATCAAACTTTCCCCTAAGCAACCGGAGAAGATTGATTATATTATTGCCAATTGTGCAGAATGTGAACCCTATTTGACTTCAGATTATAGAAGGATGCTGGAGGAGCCGGAGAAGCTGATTGGCGGATTGAAAATTATACTGGGACTTTTTCCAAATGCCAGAGGGATTCTTGCCGTAGAGGACAATAAGCCTGACTGTATTGAGTTATTGCAGAAGATGACAAAGAATGAAACAAAGATTAGTGTAAAAGCATTAAAGACAAAGTATCCCCAGGGAGCAGAACGACAGATTATTTATGCAGCTACAGGACGTAGTATTCATTCTGGTATGCTGCCGGCAGATGCAGGCTGTATCGTAGATAATGCAGATACTATTGTAGCTGTCTATCTGGCGGTGATGCAGGGACGACCATTAATGAATCGTATCGTTACCGTGACAGGAGAGGCAATTGCTGACCCCAGAAACTTTCTTATTAGAATAGGGACAAATTATCATGAACTGGTTGAGGAGGCAGGAGGCTTTAAGGAAGAACCGGTAAAGATTGTTTCTGGTGGTCCAATGATGGGATTTGCTCTCTTTGGTTTAGATGTTCCTACCACAAAAACGGCATCAGCTCTTTTATGCATGACACGGGATGATGTATCGGCAATGGAGCCAACGGCTTGTATTCACTGCGGAAAATGTGTGGATGCCTGTCCCAGCAGACTGCTGCCATGTACATTATCAGAATTTGCGGAGCATGATAGGGTGGAGGATTTTCTCACCTATTATGGAATGGAATGTATGGAGTGTGGTTGCTGCAGCTTCGTCTGTCCGGCCAAGCGTCCTCTGGCACAGTCTATCAAATCCATGAGGAAGATACAGCTGGCAAAGAGAAATAAGAAATAGGAGGTACATAAGGTGAGTGATTTGATGAAGGTATCATCCAATCCCCATGTCAGATCCAGGGTAACAACATCCGGTATTATGCAAATGGTGGTTCTGGCTCTGCTTCCGGCAACGGGCTTTGGAATCTATAATTTTGGAATAGATGCACTGATTTTGATAACCGTGACGGTGTCAACTACTGTTTTAACCGAATATACCTATGAAAAATTATTGAAGAAAAAAGTAACCATAGACGATTTCTCTGCAGTGGTTACCGGACTTTTGCTGGCTCTTAATCTGCCCTCTACAGTGCCTTGGTGGATTGGTGTAATCGGTGGTATTTTTGCCATTTTAGTAGTAAAGATGTTGTTTGGTGGTCTGGGACAGAATTTTATGAATCCGGCACTGGCTGCCAGATGCTTCCTGCTTATTTCCTTTACTTCCATTATGACGAATTTTGAGGCCGATGTATATACAGGTGCAACTCCCCTGGCAGAACTGAGAGCTGGGGAAAAGGTGGATTTAATGAATATGATAGTGGGAAGGACGGCAGGTACGATTGGTGAGACATCTATGATAGCCATTGCTATCGGTGCCTGTCTGCTGCTTTTGGTAGGAATTATTGATTTGCGTATTCCAGGCAGTTATATTTTGAGTTTTCTGGTTTTTCTGCTGCTGTTTGGAGGTCATGGTGGAGATGTGAATTATCTGGTGGCTCATCTGACGGGAGGCGGTCTGATGCTGGGAGTCTTCTTTATGGCTACTGACTATGTTACCAGACCAATTACTAAGAAGGGACAGTATGTATTTGGTATTTTACTGGGGATATTGACAGGAATCTTCCGTGTATTTGGTCCATCGGCTGAAGGGGTTTCCTATGCGATTATTATTGGTAATCTGATGGTACCTTTGATTGATAATGCCACCCGTCCGAAGGCATTTGGCATTAAAGGAGGAAAGTCTCATGAATAAAGATATGAAAGGGATGTGGAAGGATACCCTGATTTTATTTGCGATTACATTGATTGCCGGACTTATATTGGGTGGTGTATATCAGGTTACAAAGGCTCCTATTGCAGCACAGAAGGAAAAGGTAAAGCAGGAAGCCTGCAGGGAGGTTTTTTCAGATGCAGCCTCCTTTAAGGATGTCGCTTTTCACATGGGAGAAGAAGAATTTCGTACTCCCCGGGATACTGCATGGGTGGAAAATGGCTTTGATGGTGTGGATATTGGAGAGGTAATGCAGGCAGTGGATGCTGACGGAAGCAGTCTTGGTTATATTATTACAGTAACGGCTCATGAGGGCTATAGCGGAGACATTCAGTTTATGATGGGAGTAAGAGAGAACGGTATCCTAAATGGAATTTCTTTGTTGTCTATTTCAGAAACTGCCGGACTGGGCATGCGGGCAGAGGAGGTATTAAAGCCTCAGTTTGTCGATAGGAAAGAAGGTGATTTTGTCTATGTGAAGGGAGGAGCTGGGACAGGATTAGCAGGCAGTACTGGACAGATTGATGTAATTACAGGGGCAACAGTGACAACCAGTGCCATTTTAGACGGAGTAAATGCAGGACTTTATTATTTCCGAACAGTCCTGATGGAAGGAGGAAACAGCAATGGGTAACAATAGCTCAATGGAAAGACTCTATAATGGTCTTGTAAAAGAAAATCCTACATTTGTGCTGATGCTGGGTATGTGTCCCACCTTGGCAGTTACCACTTCTGCCGTTAATGGACTGGGGATGGGACTGACTACTATGGTTGTACTGGCTTTGAGTAATATGATTATTTCCCTACTGAGGAATCTGATACCAGAAAAGGTAAGAATCCCGGCTTTTATCGTTATTATTGCTTCTTTTGTAACGATGGTGGAGCTGTTATTGGAAGGATTTATTCCTTCTTTGTATGATGCACTGGGATTATATATACCACTAATTGTTGTAAACTGTATTATTCTGGGCAGGGCAGAAGCCTATGCTTCTAAAAACCCTGTACTTCCCTCCCTTTTTGATGGTATAGGAATGGGACTTGGTTTTTCCTTTGCTCTCACCTGTATTGGGGCATTACGGGAAATCATTGGTGCGGGAGAAATCTTTGGTTTTCGGATTATGCCTCAGTCCTATGTTCCCTGTACTATCTTTATTATGGCTCCCGGTGCCTTTTTCGTCCTTTCTGCTCTGACAGCCATTCAGAACAAAATAAAAATCAATGGAGAAAGAAAGGGAAAAGATATGTCAAAGCTTCAGTCCGGCTGTGGAGGAGACTGTATAAACTGCGGAGGAAAGGAGGGAGAATAGAATGGTAACAGAATTGCTTATCATTTTAATCAGCTCATCTTTGGTAAATAATGTGGTACTCAGCCAGTTTCTTGGGCTGTGTCCCTTTCTGGGTGTATCAAAAAAGACGAATACAGCAGCAGGCATGGGGGTGGCAGTTATCTTCGTTATCACTCTGGCTTCAGCAGTTTCAGGTATTGTCTATCAATTTGTACTGGAGAAGCTGGGGATTACCTATTTGCAGACCATTGTATTTATTTTGGTAATTGCAGCTCTGGTACAGTTTGTGGAGATGTTTTTAAAAAAATTTATGCCCTCTCTCTATCAGGCATTGGGTGTCTATCTTCCACTGATTACGACCAACTGTGCCGTATTAGGAGTAGCATTGACCAATGTACAGAAAAAATATGGTATTTTAGAGGGTATCGTTAATGGATTCGCCACTTCGGTGGGATTTACCATAGCTATTATTATTCTGGCTGGTATTCGGGAAAGAATGGAATATAATGACATACCAGAGTCCTTCCAGGGAATGCCTATTGTCCTGATTACAGCAGGACTAATGGCGATTGCATTCTGTGGATTTTCAGGCTTATTGTAGGAGGTGGCGGAATGAGTTTAGTAGGTGTTTTAACGGCTACAGCCATCGTAGGCGGAGTAGGTATTTTTGTGGGGTTGTTTCTGGGAGTAGCAGCCATTAAATTTAAAGTAGAAGTAGATGAAAGAGAAGAGGCTGTATTAGGGCTTCTGCCGGGAAACAACTGTGGTGGATGTGGATTTCCCGGCTGTTCTGGCCTGGCTTCCGCCATTGTTAAGGGAGAGGCTCCAGTAAATAGCTGTCCGGTAGGAGGAGCATCTGTGGGTGAATTGATTGCAGAAATCATGGGTATGGAAGCAGAAACTACGGTCAGGCAAGTAGCCTTTGTTCGATGCCAGGGAGACTGTAATAAAACCACGGTAGATTATGAGTATTACGGAGTAGAGGATTGTCGGATGATTGCCTTTGTCCCAGGGGGAGGACCTAAATCCTGTAATTATGGCTGTATGGGCTTTGGCAGCTGTGTCAAGGCATGCAGCTTTGGGGCGATTCAGATTGTAGATGGAGTGGCAGTAGTGGATAGAGAGAAATGTATTGCCTGTGGGAAATGTATGGAGGTTTGTCCGAAGGATTTGATTACGATGATTCCTTATGATGCAAAGTATGTGGTAGCTTGTCGTTCTAAGGATAAGGGACCTGCCACAATGAAGACCTGTCAGGTAGGCTGTATTGGCTGTCAGCTTTGTAAGAAAAGCTGTCCTATTGGTGCAGTAGAGGTGACAGACTTTCTTGCGGTTATTGACCATGAAAAATGTGAGGAATGTGGAATCTGTGTGGAAAAGTGTCCGAAAAAATCTATTGTACTGCACACTTAACCGAATCAAGGAAGTTCTCTGCTTCAATACTACTTTGTAATGAAGGGAGCTTACTTACGAATATCTGCTTTGACTATGGAAGGCTCAGACCACTGGAGGTATGGATGGTGCCGTCAGAGGTAAGGAAGACGGCTTCTACCTCTTCTAAAGATTCAATGAATGCCATACCTTCCTCCAGTCCCAGCACAAAGCAGGTGGTGGAGAGGGCATCTCCTTCCACAGAAGAAGGGGAAAGAATGGTGACTGCATACAGGTTATTCTGAATAGGATAGCCTGTTTTTGTGTCCAGAATATGATGATAAAGCTTCCCTTCCCTTTCAAAATATCTTTCATAGATTCCAGATGAAACCAAAGAAATATTGTTGGCAGGAAGGGTAAGGGCAGCAGTGCCTGTTGGAGAAAAGGGCTGCTGTATTCCCACTTGAAAGGGAGAACCATCGGGCTTTACCCCAATAGTAAGTACATTGCCGCCCAGGTTGATAATGGCACTGTCAACATCCTGAGTAAGTAAATATTCCTTGATACGGTCAGCAATAAAACCTTTGGCAATGAAACCCAAATCAAGGGCTGCATCAGGGTCTTCTAAAGTAACAGTAGTATCAGAGATTTTGAGTCGGTGGTAGTCTACATGAGACAATGCCTCTGTTAAGCTTTCTTCGGAGGGCAGGGAAGCTTCCTTTGGCTGAGAGAAGTTCCAAAGGCTACTGACTGGCGCAATGGTAGGATCAATACGTCCATGGGTAAGCTCAGCATAATGCAGAGCAGTTTGAAGCAGAAGGATGGTGTCAGTATGGACTTCTACAGGCTTTCCTTTTGCCTGATTGAGCTTCCAGATATCACTGCCTTCCTGGGTTTTGCTGAATCTGCTTTCATAGACAGCTGCCAGCTGAAAACAATCATCTAAAAGAGATTCTGCAGATAAGGCTTCCTTTTTATAGATAGAAATTTGAATGACTGTATCAAAATAGAAGCCGGTACGACTGACAGGAGCAGTTTGCCTTTGGCAGCCGCTGAGAGGAAAGAGAAAGCAGATAAAAAGCAACAGGGAAAAAATGGATTTCATGGCAGAGCCTCCTTTTCTGATAAAATAATTGCATCCCGGGGTAATTCGTGTTACATTGATAACAGATAGTTATTCAGCTTTATCGTAAGCCATATTTGGTGGAGAGTAAACAATAATTTACTAATATATTACTATCGCTGCTTTGTGAAGATGTGGTGATAAGAAAGTGATGAAAGGAGTAGGAGTAAACGACTATGAGATTACCAGGTGAAGATGAGGAAAGAGGTTCCAGGCTATCAATAGGCTATATGGTAATGGGACTGGGATTAAGTCTGCTGTTGATTGTGGGTGTGGTATTTTATTCTAATCAGGAGCAAAAGACAGGAGGAAAGGATAAGGAGGGAAAGACTTCTTCTGTGATTGCTTTGGAGCATGAAAGCAGTACACAAGAAGTGGCAGCAGGAGAGAATACTGTCAATATAGAAGGGGAGGAGAATATTGCTTCTGGGCAGGTGGAGTCTGCTGTTGTAGCTTCTAATGGAAAGAAGAGTCTGGAGGACATAGAGAAGCTTTATCAAGAAAATAAACTGACTGCTGCTGATTTGGATTTTTGGGATATGTATCCGGAGAAGCCAGAAGACAATTTGATTGTTTCCGAACAGACAGAGGAAACGACTGACGAGGAGGAAGCCAGGTATGAGGAGGCAGCCAGAGAAGAGGCAGAGTCGGATCCTTCCCGGGATGGAAAGCATACTCTTGTTACTTATGCAGATGGTACAGAGGAATGGGTAGAAATTAACTCCTCCTTAAAAAAACATACTTATGATTTTACCAAGCTGACAAAGAAGTCAGATAAGCTGGCTTACTATGAGGCAGGTAAGAAAATTTCCTATTTGGGTGTAGATATTTCCAAAGACAATGGAGATGTAGACTTTGGCATACTGAAGGAGGCAGGTGTGGATTTTGTTATCCTGCGTCTGGGAGTCAGGGGTTATGGCAGTGGAGACCTGCTGCTGGATGAAAAGTTTGAAAAAAATCTGGCAGCAGCCACAGAAGCAGGTTTAGCTGTTGGTGTTAGTTTTTTCTCTCAGGCCATTACAACTACAGAAGCTGAGGAGGAGGCTGAGTTTGTGATAGAGAAGCTGGGAGAAGCCAAGATTATGTATCCCATTGTCTATCATATGGAGTATGTTTCTAATGACACCTCCCGTATAGAGTCCTTGACACAGCAGCAAAAAACCAGTATTGCCAAGGAGTTTCTGGATACTGTGGAACTGGAGGGCTATAAAGCGATGGTCTATGGAACGAAAGAATGGCTGCTTAAGGAGATTGATTTGACTAAGCTAAAGGATTATGATATATGGCTGTCTCAGCAGGAGGATATGCCAGATTATCCTTATCATTTCCAGATATGGCAGTATACCTTTGATGGGAATATCAGCGGTATTAATGGTGATGCCTCCATGCTGATTAGCTTTGCGGATTATTCCGTAAAATAGGCTTTAGGTATTTTGGGGCGTAAGCGTATAGATTTTATCCGCAATAGGTAAAAGAGAATAGATATGGGCATAGGTAGCAGGAGAAAGTCCTTCAATGTAATTCAGAGGGAAATTGCGGTCTATGCCATTTTTTTTCACAATATCTACAGCCTTATTATAGGCAATAGCAGCTTCAGTTTCTTTGGTATACACTCCCACTACATAACTACTACGGATATGGAGGCGTACCTTATAAAGTGGTTGACTGCCATTTTTTACTGGAGTATGAGTAATTCCATAAAATCGGTTAATGATTTCAATATTTTCATAACGTAAATCCTGAGAGTCTCCATTGAGGAAACGATAATCCCGGTTCAAAACAGCATAGCTTCTAATCCCATAACGGTTAAGGATATTAAACTGCATCCCATAGTCATTAACAAACAGATGTCCACCCCGACGCATAATTTTTTTTGTCGAATAATAGAACAGGTCGTCGATATCAAACTTAAGAATATAGGAGGAATCCAGATAATATAAAAAATACTTATTTTTCAGATAAATAGGCATGGAAAAATAAAGACCATGGTCTCGAAAATTGATAAGAATAACCCATTTTAAAAAGGAGAGAGGAGACTGTGGGCTATATTCTGTCAGGGCAGTTAAACTGTTGACCAGCTTTAATCCTTCCTGATAGGCCAGATGTGCTTGTTCAGCCTGATTATAGCTGCCCAGACTAATATGCCTTTCCCGAAAGGTAAGGGAGGCACGATAATAGAGGGAGTTATCTTTTTTTCGGGCGGCATAGACACCGGGAAGTTTTTGAGTCATTACAGCATTACCTTTCTTTCTGATTTTAGTCCTAATACACCGAATATTAATTCACTGTCCTTTTGGCTGGTCTGTACTTTTGATTTTCATAGCACAAATCAAAAAGCCTCAGCGTAGTACCCATAGTGCCACTACGCCGGCATTTTTGCTATGCATATGGAAAATCATGCCTTAGCCAATGGAGCTGAAAGTGATTACCGCCTATAATGAAAACCATTTTATTTTCGCGGCAATGTACAAACTTTCTGAACATACATTTTCTAACAGTATATTTACCATGATTATACCATCTTGGAAAAAAGAATACAATTTTAGAAATATTTTGGACAGCTTCTGTATAAAATATTAAAGAAGTATTACATTTGTATGACGGAGAGTAATTAGTCAGCAGATCAGCACACTTGCTGTGCTGACCATAGGAAAACGTAGTTGCAATGAGTAAAAATCACATCGCTATCCGTGATTTATATGAATTTTTGTAACTATGAGGGGACTGAATAGTTACGGCGGAGATTTTATTTCTGGAAAATAGTGAAGTAAAGAGGATGAAAGATGTATAAGTATAAAAAAAGTATTACCATTCTGCTACTATGTAATATGGTGCTGGCTCTGTGCTGGTTTAATCTGAAGGGGCTGCAGTTTAATCGGATTGCTTCCACACCTGCTTTTGAAATTCGTTTTATGGAAGATTGTGCCAGTCTGGATGCAGCTGATTTTGTAGGAATGGTAGTACAAGCCTCCTCTGGACAAAGAGTAGTGGATTATACTATGCTGGAGAGGGAGCCTGAGCATAAGTTGTCTGAGGAGGATTATGAGATACTTTTGCGGATTGTGGAGGCAGAGGCAGGCTGTGAAGATATTAAGGGAAAGATGCTGGTAGCCGGTGTAATTATGAATCGGGTAGAAAGCAGTTTGTTTCCTGATACTGTAAAAGAGGTAGTATTTCAGAGAGAGAATGGAGTAGCTCAGTTTTCTCCCATCTCAGATGGACGTTACGAAACAGTAAGGGTAAGTGAGGAAACCAGAGAGGCAGTGAAAAGAGTTTTGTATGGAGAGGATATTACCAGAGGAGCACTCTATTTTGCAGCTAGAAAGTATGCAGATCCGGAAAGGATGAACTGGTTTGATAATAGCTTGACTCTTCTCTTTTCCTATGGAGGACATGAGTTTTTTTCATAAGAAAGACAGGAAATTTTTTGGTGTCAAAACGGATATCACATTATCATCACAAGGAGATCCCCCACTTAGTACTTGGATAGTTGAAGTGGGGGATCTCCTTGATTCAGTTAAATTTGCTTGTAGTACATAAAAAAATGTGATATAGTGAGTAAGTATAAGCTGTACCATAGAGCGAATATGTGGAGGAAGGATAAGCTAGTACATCGAATAATTAATCGCTGCTCTATTGACTGAGACGTGTTTTTCCACGTACATAGCAAAAATACAGGCATAGTAATACTGCAGTGAGGCTTTTCAAGCTGTGCTGGGGAAAGGATAGACCAGTCAAGCGTCAGTGAATAAATATTCGGTGTGCTGGTGGCGAAAGTATGAGAGGTAGTAAAATGGAAGTTTTATATAAGAGTACAAGAGACGATAAAATTCGAGTAACAGCATCAGAAGCAATTTTAAAGGGACTTTCTGAGGATGGTGGACTGTTTGTGCCTGACCGGATTCCTGCCATGGAGAAAAGCTTGCAGGAGTTGGCAGGGATGGACTATAAAGAAGTGGCCTATGAGGTGATGAAGCTATATTTCACAGATTTTACTCAGGAGGAATTAAAGGACTGTATTGACAGAGCTTATGATTCTAAATTTGATACGGAGGTAATAGCTCCTCTGGTGGAGGCAGATGGGGTATACTATTTGGAACTTTTCCATGGAGCTACGATTGCTTTTAAGGATATGGCATTATCCATTCTGCCCCATTTAATGACCACTTCTGCAAAAAAGAATCAGGTAAAGAATGAAATTGTCATTTTGACAGCTACCTCCGGTGATACAGGAAAGGCTGCTCTGGCCGGGTTTGCAGGAGTAGAGGGAACGAAGATTATCGTATTTTATCCCAAGAATGGAGTTAGTCCTATTCAGGAAAAGCAGATGATCACACAAAAGGGAGACAATACCTATGTGGTGGGTATCCATGGCAACTTTGATGATGCTCAGACGGGAGTGAAGCAGATATTTGCGGATAAGGCATTGGCAGAAAAAATGGAGGCAGCAGGTTATCAGTTTTCCTCTGCAAATTCTATCAATATCGGACGTTTGGTTCCTCAGATTGTTTATTATGTTTATGCCTGTGCCAACTTGTTGAAAGAGGGAAGGCTTAAAGAGGGAAAGACCATTAATGTAGTAGTTCCTACAGGAAATTTTGGAAATATTCTGGCGGCTTTTTATGCAAAAAATATGGGACTGCCCATTGGTAAGCTGATTTGTGCATCGAATGAAAACAAGGTGCTTTATGATTTTTTCAATACTGGTGTATACGATAAGAACCGAGAATTTGTATTGACCAGTTCTCCTTCCATGGACATTTTGATTTCCAGTAACCTGGAACGTCTGATTTACCGGATAGCAGGTGACGATGCCGCAAAGAATAGTGAGTTGATGAAGGCCTTAACCGGAGCGGGAAATATGAGATTACGGAAAAGATGAAGGAAAGCTTGAATGATTTTTATGGAGGCTATGGAACAGAGCAGGAGACAGCAGAGACTATTCGGACACTATATGAAAAGACCGGATATGTAATAGATACTCATACTGCTGTAGCAGCCTGTGTCTACCACAAGTATATGAAAGAAACCTCAGATATGGCTTCTACAGTGATTGCTTCTACAGCCAGCCCATTTAAGTTTACCAGAAGTGTGATGAAGGCTATTGATACAAAGTATGATAAGATGACGGATTTTGAGTTGGTTGACGAGTTGTCTTCTCTGGCCAATGTGGCGGTACCTGCTGCGATTGAAGAAATCAGAACGGCATCTGTGTTACATCATCATGTTTGTGATAAAACAGAAATGCAGAAGACGGTAGAGGAGTTCTTAGGCCTATGAATCTGTTAGATTATCTGATTACTTTTGGAGGAATCTATCTGATTTATGCTGCTGTAATGATGAAAGTAAAGGGAGAGATTATCAAAAGCGTAATCAATGTGTTAGTTAGTCCTAATTTGGATTTGGACAGAATCAGAGATAGAGAAGGATTTATCCATTACCTGTGGATTCGTGCTTTAGGAATCGGTATTTTGGCAGTAGTGATTGGGGGATTTGGAATAGTAGGTCCTAAAATGAAGGCTACTTTTATGTTGGGAATGGTACTGGGATATTTCGTACTATTGGTGTGGCTTGGACTGGTATCTGCCCAGGCCAGAAAAAAATTTTTGGATTAAGAATAAAAGAGAGTATCCTTCCAGAAGATAATGGAAGAATGCTCTCTTTTTGTGTGCAATATTTTTTATACCTTAGGCTTTTGTAACTGAAAATTCTGTACCAGACCAGACATAATCTCTGCCTGAGCACTCAATTCTTCGCAGGCTGCTGCATTTTCCTGAGCAATAGCAGCATTGGTTTGGACAACTGCAGAAATTTCATCAACATCGGCTACAATGTGTGCAACCTCCATTGTCTGATTATCTGACTCCCGGGCAATTTTTTTTATCATATCCAGAATAATGGCAGAACTTTTTTCTACCTCATCAAAAGCATAACTGGCACTGTTTGTAATATCTTTGCCCTTTTCAATACAGGCTAAAGATTTTTCAATAAGTTCCGTAGTATGCTTTACCGCATCAGAGGATTCATTGGCTAGCTTTCCTATTTCATTCGCAACGACAGCAAAGCCTTTGCCAGCAGCACCAGCACGGGCAGATTCAATTGAAGCATTCAGTGCCAGAAGATTGGTTTCAGAAGCAATGGATTCTATTGTACCAATAATGTTTTTGATGCCTTCAGACATTTCAGCCAGTTCCTCGATGACAGAAACCAGATATTTCATATGCTGCTGGCTTCTGTCTACAGCAATTTCCGTCTCCCTGCCCAACTGATTTGCTTCCTGAGTATAGCTGGCATTGTGGTTAATCAATTCTTTCATCTTGCCTATACTCTGAGAAAGAGATTGAATACTGGAGGACTGTTCGGTAGCCCCATGTGCCAAATCCTCGGCATTGACAGACATTTCTTCAGCACCGGCTCCCACCTGTACAATAGATTCTTTCATCCGGTAGAGGGTAGCATTTAGTTGATTCTGAAAACTTTCAATGGTAGATTGAATATGATAAAAATCACCGATAAAAGTAATAGGACATTCACAGGTAAAATCACCCTTCGAAAAGTGGGACATCCCAAAATCGATGGCATTAATATAGTCTTTAATCAGTGATATGGAGGTATCCAGAGAATGTGCCAGTTCTCCTAACTCATTGTTAGTTTGCAGAGAAAAATCAATATTCAAATTTCCCCCACTGAGTTCATTGCATTTTTTGTTCAAATATTCGATAGGATGGATAATTTCCTGCTCCATAAAACGAAAAATCTTGATTAAAAACATAATAATAGCCAATGCAGTCACTGTACAAATAGTAAGAGACATAATTCCATTTAGATTGACTATCCGATCTTTGTCCTGAATTTCAGCGGTTCTGCTTTCACTGGTAGAATCAATAATGGATATCAGAGAAGTCAGCTTATTAGAAAGTTCATATTTTAACAGATTGACAGCTTCAGTCTGTTCTTCTTTACTCCCTCTGTCCAAAGCGACAATATCTGCTCCCATCTGGTGAATTTCCTTGTGGAGAGGCTCAGCAGCATGAAAAAATTCCTGAAGCCTTTCGGAACTGCTGAACTCAATACTGTAAAGATATTTGCCAAATTCGCACTTGGAGGCATCCAATTCTCCGGTAAATGCAGTATCATAATGGATAGCATCGCTTAAGGATGTTCGCCATTCATAATGGGCAGTTTCATAAGCTAACATATCCGTCTGTTCCTGCATCAACTGAAATTGTTGATGGGAAAGAAAATCTCTATAAAGCAGATTAACAAGAAATACGACCAGTAGAAGAATGGTTAGTCCGCCTATACAGATAAAGCGGGATTTAAATGAGTGTCTTACCGATTGTGCTGCCTGTTTCATTAGGAAAATCTCCTCTCTTATATGTATTCCTTCTTATTTGATTAAATTATAAAATATATTTTGATAAAAAACAACAAAAATATAGAAAACCTTGAAGGAATAAAAGATAAAATTTTTATCAAAATTTAATGATTATATTTAAAATTTCAGTGTATACTATATATATTTGAAACAGTCTTTGAAAAAAGATTGGACAATATTTTCAAGGATATCTGGCAGAAGGGGAGGTAAAAAGATGGCAGTAACAGATGGGCTAAGCCCTAAAAAGGTATTCCAATATTTTGAAAAAATATGCAGTATTCCTCATGGTTCCGGCAATATAGACAGGATGAGTGATTACCTGACCGACTTTGCTAGGGAAAGAAATTTATTCTGTATACAGGATGAATGGAAAAATGTGGTAATCATCAAGGAAGCCACACCAGGTTACGGAGAAGAACCTCCGATTATTCTGCAGGGACATATGGATATGGTGGCAGTAAAAAAGCCGGAAGCAAAGATAGATTTGACTCAGGATGGATTGGAGCTTGCCATAGATGGAGACTGGCTGTTCGCCAAAGATACCAGTTTAGGCGGAGACGATGGAATAGCCATCGCTTATGCTTTGGCTATTCTGGATAGCAAGGAGATTGCTCATCCCCGTCTGGAGGTGATTTTTACAGTAGATGAGGAAGTAGGGATGGAGGGAGCAATCAACCTGGAGGTTTCTATGCTACAGGGACGGCGAATGCTCAATCTGGACTCTGAGGAAGAGGGGATTCTTTTATCAGGATGTGCAGGTGGGGCAAGGGCGGATTGGTCTTTTTCTGTCCACAGACAGCCCATGCAGGGAGAGGTGTATGCGTTGAAGGTAAAAGGTTTGGCAGGCGGTCATTCTGGTATGGAAATCCATAAGGGAAGAGGAAATGCCCTCTATCTGCTGGGACGTGTGCTGAATGAACTGTGTGAAGCTTTTCCTCTGACGGTAGCAGAACTGCAGGGGGGAGTAGCTGATAATGCTATTCCCAGAGAGGCCAAAGTACAGATGGTACTTGCCGGTCAGCAGGAGCAGAGACTAAAGCAGCAGGTGGAGAAGATAGAAGCGTTACTGCAGGAGGAATTAAGGAGCAGGGAACCAGATATGGTGTTGGAGTTGAAGAAGCTTCCAGAGCAAGAGGCTGACTGTCTGTTGCCGGAGGATATGAGAAAATTGGTAAATTTGCTGTTGGTAGCTCCTCATGGAGTACAGGCGATGAGTGCAGAGATAGAAGGATTGGTGGAAACTTCCCTGAATTTGGGAGTAGTGAATCTGGAAAGAGAGAGGGTTGAATTTCGATTTTCAGTCAGAAGTTCTTTGGAGAGTGCAAAGAAAGATTTGCTTCAAAGGTTGGAGAGTCTGGCTGCTTTGGCAGGAGTGTCCTGTCAGGTAAAAGGAGACTATCCCGGCTGGGCTTATCGTAAGGATTCTCCCTTCAGGCAGCTGGCAGTGGAGGTATACAGGCAACATTATGGACGGGAGCCTGTGATACAGGCGGTTCATGCAGGTTTGGAATGTGGCATATTGGTAGGAAAGCTTCCTGGATTGGACTGTATCTCCATTGGACCAGATATGAAGGATATTCATACTACAGAGGAACGACTGAGTATTTCTTCTACAGAAAGGGTATGGAGGTATATATTGGAAATACTAAAAAGAAAAACAGCAGAGAAAAAGGACTGAATAGTCCTGAGAGGAGTGAATATATATTCATGGATTTAAATGCAGGTAATATGAAAAAAATAAAGCGATTGATTCTGTTTACGGCAGTAGTCTGTCTGATTGTGATTAAGATTGAGGTAGTGCTAAAAAGTGGTACGTTTTTACTGGAAATGACAAAGCCTTTTTTGATAGGAGCAGCGATTGCCTTTGTCCTCAATATTCCGATGAGTGCTATTGAGAAGCGACTATTTGCCAGAAGGCAAAATTTCAGATATGAAGGAATGAAGCGTCCTGTCAGTATTCTGCTTGCTTTAATTGCCATTGTACTAGTGTTTGTATTGGGGGTTATGATAGTAGTTCCTCAAATTAGTAAGACAATGGGAGATTTGGGAAATAAGATTCCTCAGTTTCTGGTAAATGCTCAGATGTATCTGGAACAAACATTTGCTTCTCAGCCCCAGTTGCTTGCTCTGTTGGAAAAGTTTGATCCAAGTAAGATAGACTGGGAATCCATGTTGAATAGTGTAGTGAATTTTATGCAAAGTGGACTTACCAGTGTCCTTACATCAACAGTAACAGTAGCCTCCGGTATTATTAATGGAGTAATGAATATATTTATTTCCCTAATCTTTTCTCTCTATATTCTGGCACAGAAGGAAAAGCTGGGAGAACAGGCAAAACGGCTGCTTCATGCCTATTGTCCAGATAATCTCTATTGCCAGATACTTAAGATTGCTTCTTTGGCCAACAGAAATTTTGCCAACTTTATTACAGGACAGTGTACTGAGGCAATTATCTTAGGATCTATGTTTGTTATTAGTATGAGTATTTTTGGATTTCCCTATGCAGTTTTGGTGGGTGTGTTGATTGCCTTTACTGCTTTGATACCTATTGTAGGAGCTTTTATTGGATGTTTTATTGGGGCTTTTCTGATTATGGTAGATGATCCGATGAAGGCACTCTGGTTTCTGGTATTGTTTATTATTTTGCAGCAGTTGGAGGGAAACCTGATTTATCCGCATGTGGTAGGAAATTCTGTGGGACTGCCTTCTATCTGGGTGTTAGTCGCTGTGACAATAGGAGGAAGTCTGATGGGTGTGGGAGGAATGCTGATATTTATTCCTCTTGTTTCCACAGTCTATACTTTGGTTAAGGAGGATGTGAATAAGAAAAACGGCAAAAAAGAAGAGGAAAAAAGAAGAAACCAAAGAGAAAATAAAAATTAAAAAATATACTTGACTTTTGAAAAAAATACCTATATAATAATACTTGTGCTTCGGGGTGTGGCTCAGGTGGTAGAGCGCTACTTTAGGGAAGTAGAGGCCGCAAGTTCAAGTCTTGTCACTCCGATAGAAAAATCCGCAATGTTTATTGCGGATTTTTTTGTATCATGGAATTTATAGGTAACATTGTATTTACTTAAAGGAAAGGGAAGTAGTCGGTGATTGAAAAGAAAAAGTTTCAACTGCTTAACTGTATTAAAAAAGAAGAATATACTGGCAGCATGGAAGGAATGCGGTATATGCTGAAAAAAAAGAAGGGTGGGGAAGAAGAACAGCTGGAGGTGATTATCTGGCCGGAACCGTTTGGCTATGCCAAGACTTCGGAGCAGGATAAGCAGAGGAAAGTGTTTGGATTGAATCATGAAGGATTGGGACAGGCAGTAGACTGGCTGAATGAACAGCTGATACAGCAGCAGGAACTATGGGAAAGTGGAAAAAGGAAGGGATAAGCGAAGGAATGCCGAAAATTAAGTGTATTGCTCTGGATTTGGATGGAACTCTGTTAGATAGTCAGGGCAGACTTTCAAAAGGAAACAGACAGGCTTTGGAAGAAGTGATAAAAAAGGGAATCCATGTAATAATTGCCAGTGGAAGAGCTTTTTCTACATTGCCCCAGGAGATAAGAGAATTTCCAGGAATTGAATATGTGATTACCAGCAATGGAGCTGCCATGTATCATCTTCCTTCCGGCAACTGTCTAAAGCAGGTCTGTCTGGAAGCTACAGATGTAGAAGCTATACTGGAAGCTATTGCACAGGAACCGGTAGGCTGTGAGGCTTTTATTGAGGGAAAGGCTTATGCAGGGAAGGAATATTTTGATTATCCTCTGACCTTTGGAGGAACGCCCAGAACAGCCGATTATATCAGAAGCACCAGACATCGGGTGGAGGATATTCGAAAGTTTATTTTTGAAAATAAAAGTAGATTGGACAGTATAGATGTAGTGACAGGGCAGAAGGAAATAAAGAAACGAATCAGGGAAAAGGTAAAACCAGTGACGAAATCGGTCTATCTTACCGGTGCTTCGCCCTGGTTGCTGGAGATATCCCATAGTCAGGCAGGGAAGCATCAGGGGCTGCATTTTTTATTAACAGAGCTTGGATTATCGGCAAAAGAGCTGGCAGCTTTTGGAGATGGAGAAAATGATATGGATATGCTAAGCTATGCCGGTTATGGAATCGCGATGGAAAATGCGGTTTTATCCTGTAAGGAAGTGGCTGATAAGGTAACAAAGTGTCAGGATGAAGATGGTGTAGCCTATGGATTGAGAGAGATTTTAAAGATAATTTCCAAGAAGATAATTATATAAATGGGAAGGTGCAGAAGAATGAATAGCACAATCAGAGAAATGTTGGAGAAAGACAGAAAATATGTTGTTGAAATGATGAAAATCTTCTATGCTTCTCCGGCAGTACTGAGTAATGGGTCAGAGGAGATTTTCAAAAAAGATATAGATAATTGCATTGGGGAATGTGCATACATTGAAGGATATATTTTTGAAAATACAGAAGATATACAAGGGTACGCTATGGTAGCAAAAAGCTTTTCTACAGAATTTGGTAAACCTTGTATATGGATTGAAGATATTTATATTAAAGATAAATACAGGGGATTAGGGATAGCAAGTCTTTTCCTGCATTATATTGAGGAGAAATATCCAAATTCCATATTTCGCTTGGAGGTGGAGGCAGAAAACGAAAGAGCAGTCAAGGTATATAAAAAGTGTGGTTATCAAATTTTGCCCTATATGGAAATGAAAAAGCAGTAAAGCAGATATCTGCTATTTAATAGAAAATGGTGTTGAAACATGAAGGTGAAAGACGGTGAAAAAAGAAAGGATAAGAAAAAGAAGATAATATAGTAGGAAAAGCTGAGGAGACCGTTTGGTTCTGAATGTAGAAAATGGAAATAGAGAGAGGCAGTAGAATGGATAAGAGGAAAAAAATTTCTCAGACAAATAGACAAAAAAATAAGGATTATGAGAAGCCAAGAGACACAGATAAAAAATATACCAGTCAGTACACAGGGATGAAAGAGCATAAGAAGATAAATAAAATTTCGGATTTAAAGAAGGAGAAGGAATCAAAGTCTGTTAAGGAATGCAGACAGAAACGAACAAGCGATGATAGAATTTATCAGGAGCGAAGAGCCGCTGTAAAAAAGGGAAGAAAATTCTGCCATGCTTTTGGGGAGTGTGGAGGCTGCCAGATGCTGCATTTACCCTATTCAGAGCAATTATTATTAAAAGAGAAAACGGTAGTACAGCTTTTAGCACCTTATGTAAAGCTGGAGGGAATCATAGGGATGGAGCAGCCGGAGCATTACCGAAATAAGGTAAACGCTGCATTTACTCATGACAGACAGGGAAATCCTCTTTCTGGAGTCTATAAGGAGGGTACCCATTATATTATTCCCATAGAAAAATGTCTGTTGGAGGATGAGAGGGCGGATGAAATTATCGGAACTATCCGCCAGTTATTACCTTCCTTTAAGATAAAAACATATGATGAGGATACAGGCTATGGGCTGTTGAGATATGTAATGGTAAGAGTAGCACGTGCTACAGGACAGATTATGGTAGTTTTGGTATTGTCTTCTCCGGTTTTACCATCTAAGAATAATTTGGTAAAAGCTCTTTTAAAAAAACAGCCGGATATTACAACCATTGTTATCAATGTAAATGATAGAAAAACCAGTATGGTACTGGGAGAAAAAGAACAGGTGATATATGGCAAGGGCTACATTGAGGATGAACTTTGTGGGTTACGTTTTAAAATTTCTCCCAAATCTTTCTATCAGGTCAACCATATGCAAACGCAAAAGCTATATCAAAAGGCAGTAGAATATGCAGGATTAACCGGAAAGGAAACAGTATTGGATGCCTATTGCGGCATAGGAACGATAGGCATGATTGCAGCTGCTCATGCCAAGCAGGTAATTGGTGTGGAATTAAATAAAGATGCGGTAAGGGATGCTGTAGTTAATGCCAGAAATAATCATATTAAAAATATAGATTTTTATCAGAAGGATGCCGGAGAATTTATGCACCAGCTGGCAGACCAGGGAAAGAAGATTGACATAGTCTTTATGGATCCGCCCAGAAGTGGAAGTGACGAGGTATTTTTGGAGGCGTTGGTGGCGCTTAGACCTGAACGGGTGGTATATGTGTCCTGTAATCCGGAGACGTTGGCAAGGGATTTGGGATATTTGAAGAAAAAAGGATATCGCGGAGTGAAAGGAAGTTGTGTGGATATGTTTCCGTTTGCAGAGCATGTGGAGACGGTAGTTTTGATGTCACGAAAAGAAAAATAAAAAGTGTAAAAAACGTTTGTTTTACAGGCTTTCAAGCAAGGCGATATATTCTGTGTTTGCTAATTGGCAGTCACGAGATGGGGGGGGAATTTATTCTACTAGAATGTACACCACTTTACAACTTTTAAAAATAGTACCCCTGTTGCTGAATCACCAGTTTTAAAGCATTGATTAGCCTGTTTGATTTTATATGGCTTTCGATATTTTTCACGAAATGGGCATAAAATACCTGTTCCCGTATCTGACTGCTTAACGCAAATCGGAATTCCTGTACACTTTTATCCTGATATTCTGAAAATGCAGCATCCTGATAAGGCAGTATTTTCATGGCACAATAAGAAATGTTGATCAAATTTACCAGCATCTCTATTCCGTTTTTGCTCCGCACCATATAACGGCATAGCGACCAGAATGTTTTATGTTCGTCGTCACTCACTTCCATATTCCACCGGAATCCATATAAGAACAGTGGAATATACGGCATCCATCTGTATCCAGTCTGATTTAAAGGAGCTTTTTCCTGCCAGGCACAGAACAGGGAAATCTGCTCCGGGAAAACTGTGCTGAAGAACAGCCGCCTGGAACTGCCTTTCTTTTCTGTGCAGGTAACAAAAGCAAGTACTTCACGTTCGCCGAACAGATGGGAAAGGACATGACGCACTCCGGTGTAATCATCACTGTTTTTTTCGTCAGAAAGAGAGAAATCGTCTTCTATGGACAGGCGTTTTCCGTATTTTGCAGGACGTCCCCTCTTTCCCGTTTTTTTCGGTGCAAGGTCATAAATGACAGAATCATTTCTTGCGTTGCAGATGATATCAAGGTTTTCCTCTTCATCAACAACACGCAGCAGATTCTTTTTGGCATACCAGCTGTCACACAGCAGAATGACCTTTC